>JAUIAI010000170.1 GCA_030425615.1 Gammaproteobacteria bacterium | reverse complement strand
GCCGTGGATCCAGCAAACGGGCGACGCGCCGTCGCGCAGGGCGGCCTCCAGTTGCTCGGGGCGCAGGAGGGGCATCTCAGCCGGACGGGTTCAGGACCGACAGGCGCCTCAGCATCTGCTGGACCATGTCGGTCTCCATCTGCCCGTACAGGAATGCCTCTTCGAGTTCCTCGGACAGCTGCTCGAGGTCGGTGGTGGTGATGTAGCGGCGCAGCGTGATCTCGGTGGCCGGCAGCCGGACGTCGCCGTCGTTCGCGAGCAGCCGGAACACCACCCGGTAGCGCAACTCGTACTCGCGCGGCCGTCCCGACCGCGAGAACGAGACCACCTCCTTCGTGCGCTCCTCCTGAAGCAACTCGAGCACCGCCTCGGCCTGGTCCGGTGCTTCCACCAGGGTGGTGCCCTGCCGCGCCTGCCGGGCGAACTCCGTGGCCAGGCTGGAGCCCGGCGTCAGCTTGGCGTACAGCGTCCGAAACGGCAGCTCGGCCGATTCCCGCAACCGAAAGCCGCAGCCGCCGGCCGCGAGGGCCAGGGCCGCCAGGAGAACGCGCCGACGCGTGGCGCTGGCGGCGGCGCGGCTCACACGACCAGATTCACGAGTTTGCCGGGCACCACGATCACCTTGCGCGGCGTTTTGCCCTGGCCGTGGCGCTCGAACGCTTCCGAGGCCAGCGCGGCCGCCTCGATGGCCGCCTTGTCGGCGTCTGCCGCCACTTCGATCTGGCCGCGTACCTTGCCGTTGATCTGCATGACCAGCGAGACCACGTCGCGCGCGAGTGCGGCTTCGTCGACCTGCGGCCAGTCGGCATCGAGCAGGTCCCCGGTGGCGGCCTCGTAGCCGAGTTCGCGCCAGAGTACGTGGCCGATGTGCGGCACCACCGGGTAGAGCACGCGCAGCGTCACCGAGAGGCCCTCGCGCACCACCGCGCGCATGCCTTCGTCGGCCGCGTCCGGCTGCGGCGCGCGCTCGAGCGCGTTCAGCAGCTTCATACCGGCCGAGACCACGGTGTTGAACTGCAGGCGCTCGTAGTCGTAGTTGGCCTGGCGAAGCACTTCGTGGACCTCGCGGCGGATGTCCGCCGCCTCGCGCGAGAGCGTGGCGGGATCGGGTGCCGGACCGCCGCCGGCCAGCGTGTCGCGCCAGAGAACCCCGAACTGCCAGAGCCGGCGCAGGAAGCGCGCACCCCCTTCGACCCCGCTGTGCGACCAGGCCGCGCTCTGATCCGGCGGGCCGGCGAACATCGTGAACAGGCGCGCCGTGTCCGCGCCGTGCTGCGCGATGATGTCGCCCGGCAGTACCACGTTGTTCTTGCTCTTGGACATCTTCTCGATGCCGCCCATCTCCACCGGCCGGCCGTCACTCTTCAGGCGTGCGGCCGTGGGTTTGCCCCGCTCGTCGAAGGTGAGCTCGACATCCGACGGATAGAACCAGCGCGTGCGGCCGTCGGCCTCCACCCGGTAGTAGCTCTCGTTGAGCAGCATGCCCTGGGTGAAGAGGTTGGTGAACGGTTCGTCGAAGCTCACCAGACCGAGGTCGCGCATGACCTTCGTCCAGAAGCGCGCATAGAGTAGGTGCAGCACAGCGTGCTCGATGCCGCCGATGTACTGGTCCATCGGCATCCAGTAATCGGCGCGTTCATCCACCATGGCGTCATCGGAGCCGGGCGAGCAGTAGCGCATGTAATACCAGGCCGAATCCACGAACGTGTCCATGGTGTCGGTCTCGCGCCGGGCCGGTTTGCCGCAGCCCGGGCAGTCCACCTTGAGGAAGCGATCGTCCTTGTTCAGCGGATTGCCGGAGCCGTCCGGGACCAGGTCTTCGGGCAGACGAACCGGCAGATCCTCGTAGGGCACCGGCACCGGGCCGCAGTCGTCGCAGTGGATGATCGGGATCGGGGTACCCCAGTAGCGCTGACGCGAGATGCCCCAGTCGCGCAGCCGCCACTGCACCTGCAGACCGCCCAGGCCCCGGGCATCGAGATCGGCGGCCACTGCTCGTACGGCCTCCTCGAACGGCATGCCGTCGTAACGACCGGAGGCCATGCACACGCCCGTCTTGGCCTCGTACCAGGTCTGCCAGTTGTGGTCATCGAACGTCTGGCCGTCGACGTCCACGACCTGGCGGATGGGAAGACCGTACTTGAGCGCGAACGCGAAGTCGCGCTCGTCGTGCGCAGGCACCCCCATGACGGCGCCGTCGCCATAGCTCATCAGCACATAGTTGCCGACCCACACGGGCACGGCCTCGCCCGTCAGCGGATGGGTGACGGTCTGCCCGGTGGGCATGCCGCGCTTCTCCATCTCGGCGAGGTCGGCTTCCATGACCGAGCCCTGCCTGCAACTCTCGATGAACTCGGTCAGTTCGGGGTTGCCCGCGGCCGCGGCGGTGGCGACAGGGTGTTCCGGTGCGACCGCCACGAACGTGACGCCCATGATGGTGTCCGCGCGCGTGGTGAACACGTACATGCGTCCACCCTGGATCGGCTCGCCGCCGGCATCGCGCAGATCGTGCTCGAACGCGAAGCGAACACCCTCTGAACGGCCGAGCCAGTTCTCCTGCATGGTCTTGACCTGCTCGGGCCAGCCGAGCGCGGCGATGCAGTCGAGCAGCTCCTGCGCGTAACCGGTGATGCGCAGGTAGTAGCCGGGGATCTCGCGCTTCTCGACCACCGCCCCGGTACGCCAGCCGCGGCCGTCGATCACCTGTTCGTTGGCGAGCACCGTCTGGTCCACCGGATCCCAGTTGACCACCTGGGTCTCCCGGTAGGCGATGCCGCGCTCGAGCATCTTCAGGAACATCCACTGGTTCCAGCGGTAGTAGTCGTCGTCGCAGGCGGCGAGCTCCCGGTGCCAGTCGAACGCCAGCCCGAGCGGCGCCATCTGCGCCTTCATGTCCGCGATGTTCTGGCGCGTCCACTGCGCGGGCGCGACACCCTGCTCGATGGCGGCGTTCTCTGCGGGCAGGCCGAACGCGTCCCACCCCATGGGCGAGAGCACGTTGTAGCCATTCATTCGCTTGTAGCGATAAAGAACGTCATTGATCGTGTAGTTGCGCACATGGCCCATGTGCAGCTTGCCCGAGGGATAGGGCAGCATCGAGCAGACGTAGAACTTGCCCTTCGGGAACCGGGGGTCGTTCTCGGTGGCGGCAAAGGCGTCGATCGAGGCCCAGTGCGCCTGCGCGGCGGCCTCGACCTCATGGGGTTCGTACTTGTCCTTCATGGCTCCGGATGTCCAGGCAGGGGGCGACCGCCCCGGGCGGGCCGCTCACCGGCGGGCAGAGAGGCTGAGCCGGCTGCGCGGGCGGCGCGCGACCGTGCTCTGGCGAGCCCCACAGTGTAGCGGGGCGAGAGGCGGTGCGCGGGCGGCGTCGGGTGGCCGATGCGTCAGATCGGTGCAACCCCGGGCATCTCCCTATTTGGGTAGGGCTGTTGGCATATGCAAAAATCTGTCAGAGCGTTCCGAAATCCATAGGGTGAAGTTCGCTCGACGGCATAACAAGACAGGAGGTCGCCCCAGTCGTGTTTGATCCCGAATGGGGCTTACGCGGGTCTGGAAGGTCGGCTTAAAAACGGGGTTGTGGGTGCCCGCGGGAAACGCGGCGCGTCCGCGCACAGTGGGACAGCGTATGAATTTCGACGTTTCCGCCGAAGGATCGGACGAAGCCGACCCGGCTGCCGATTCCGGGGCCGGGGTGCCTCCCAAGGGCTCGGCTCTGCTTCGCGCCATAGAAATTCTGGAGTTCGTCTCCGAGGGTGACCGGCAACCGTCGCTCGCGGAGATCTGCAGGGCAGTCGATCTGCCCAAGGCGACGGTATTCCGTATTCTGTCGACGCTCGAGCACGCCGGCTACGTGGCGAAGGAGCCCGGCGCGAAACGGTACGGATGCGGTGCCAACCTGCACGCGTTGTCGCTGCGGGTGCTGCAGCATTCGCCGGGCCGGGCCCCGCGGCACGCCATTCTGGAAGAGCTGGTCGAGCAGATCGGCGAAACCTGCAATCTCACCGTCCCGGATTCGCACACGGTGATGTACATCGACCGGGTCGAGGCGGCCTGGCCGCTGCGAGTGGCCCTGGGCGTTGGCTCGCGCGTGCCGCTGTACGCCTCGGCCAGCGGCAAGCTCTTCCTGAGCCACATGACCAAGCGCAGCCTGGAACGCTTCCTGCGTTCCACACCGCTGGTGCGCTACACGGACAAGACCCTGATCGACCCGTCGCGGCTGCTCTCGGCGCTCGAGGGGGTGCGGCGCGACGGATTCGCCCTGGACGACGAGGAGTACCTGCACGGCATCCGCTGCCTGGCGGTGCCGGTGCGCAACCGTGAGGGCGCGGTGGTCGCGGCCCTGGCCGCGCACGGGCCGGTCGATCGCATGGACATGCCGCAGACCATGTCGTTCCTGCCGTCGCTGCAGCGGGCCGCCGGCGAGATCGGCCAGACCTTCGAGGGCTGAGCCCGGCCGCCGGGAACGGCGGGCCGGCGCGCCTGTCGGCGCGGTCGGCGAACAGGCGTCCGGCCGGCCCCGGCCCCCTGTCTGCAAGCGCTTTCTTGGAGTACATTCGATAGTCTGTCGTGATGCGCGGCCTGCGCGCGTCCGTCCCTGCCGAACAGAAATTGGAGATCACCATGGGCCATGCCGACCCGATCGTCGAGAGCCAGATGGCGCCGTACTGGATGCCCTTCACGGCCAACAAGGAATTCAAGAAGGAGCCCCGCCTGATCGAGCGGGCAGAGGGTGTCTATTTCTACACGCCGGACGGCCGCCGCATCATCGACGCCTCCTCCGGCCTGTTCTGCGTGGCGGCCGGTCACTGTCGTCCGGAGATCTCGGAGGCGGTCTACGAGCAGCTCAAGACGCTGGACTACACGGCCCCGTTCCTGCGCAGCCATACCAAGGCCTTCGAACTGGCCGGCCGTGTGGCCGAGTACACGCCGGAAGACCTGAATCGCGTGTTCTTCGTGAACTCGGGCAGCGAGTCCGTGGACACCGCCATGAAAATGGCGCTCATGTACCACCGGGTGAAGGGTGAGCCCCAGCGCCAGATCTTCATCTCTCGCGAGCGGTCGTATCACGGCGTGAACTTCGGCGGCCTGTCCCTGGCCGGCATGGTCAACAACCGCCGTGCGTTCGGCCTGGGTCTGGGCGGCGTGTACCACATGCGTCATACGCTGCTGCCGGAGAACAAGTTCACCCGCGGCCAGCCGGAACACGGCGCCGAACTCGCCGACGACCTGCAGCGCTTCTGTGAGCTGTACGGCGGCGAGAACATCGCGGCCGTGTTCGTCGAGCCCACGGCCGGCTCCTTCGGCTGCCTGCCGCCACCGAAGGGCTACCTGAACCGGCTGCGCGAAATCTGTGACGCCAACGGCATCCTGCTGGTGTTCGACGAAGTCATCTGCGGCTGGGGCCGCATGGGGGCGAACTTCGGGGCCCAGGCCTTCGGCGTCACGCCGGACATCATGACCATGGCCAAGGCCATCACCAACGGTGCGCAACCCATGGGTGCCGTCGTGGCGCGCCAGGGCATCTACGACGCCATCACCGACGCCGGTCCCGAGCGTGGCGTGGAGTTCTTCCACGGATACACCTACTCGGGCCACCCGGCGGCCTGCGCGGCCGGTATCGCGATGATGGACATCATCGCCAAGGAACGTCTGGTGGACAAGGCGGCGGCCCTGGCGCCGGCGTTCGCTGACGCGATGCACGCGTTGGAGGAGTTCGACTGCGTCTCGGACGTGCGCTCCATCGGCCTCATGGCCGGCATCGAGCTCAAGCCGGAAGGTGCCCCGGGCGCGCGTGGCCATGCCGTGCAGAAGGCATTGTTCGATCGCGGTCTGCACCAGAAGAACACGGGCGACGTCCTGCTCATCGCGCCGCCGCTGATCTCCACCGAAGAACACATCGCGGAGATCTCGGATCACCTGAAGGCCGTGCTCTCGACGCTCTGAGGCGTCGTGCTTCCAGCGGCGCCCTGAATGGGGCGCCGTGCTCGGAACGGCTCCCGGACGGGGGCCGTTTTTCGTTAGAGACCAACACCCAGGAGATGCCATGAACGGCCAGGCGCCCGGGGATCAGGGCGGGGCTCCATCCCAGCCGTCGGCGGCCCAGTTCCAGGCCGCGTTCGAGGTTGCGTTCCCCGTCTACGAGATGGCGAAGCTGCGGCACAAGGCGCTGATCGAACGATCCGATCCGGGATGGACCGGCCTGAACGCCTTCTGGCACCAGGATGCTCTGGCCACAGCCGAAGACCGCTGGGTGACCACCCCGAACATCGA
>JAUIAI010000169.1 GCA_030425615.1 Gammaproteobacteria bacterium | reverse complement strand
GCGCTCGACGAACTGCCGCAGGTGCACTGGCTGCCGCTCGACGTCACGGACTCGCGCCAGGTCAAGGACTGCGCGGGCGCCATCGGGCCCAAGGTCGACATCCTGATCAACAATGCCGAGTACCACCGCAGCGAGGGCATCGCGTCCCGCTACGGCGTGGAGACCGCGCGTGCCGAGATGGACGTCAACTACTTCGGGCTCCTGCGCCTGGCCCAGGAGTTCGGCCCGGTGATGCGCGCGCGTGGCGCGGACGGGCTGCGCAGCGCCACGGCCTGGGTGAACCTGCTGTCGATTTTCGCGCTGGCGAACTTCCCCTCGCACGGCACGTTCTCGGCCTCGAAGGCTGCGGCGGCCTCGCTGGCTCAGTGCCTGCGCGCGGAAATGCAGGTGGCCAACGTGCGGGTCATCAACGTCTATCCGGGTCCGATCGACGACGAATGGAATCAGATGCTGCCGCCACCGAAACTGGCCCCGTCAGCCGTGGCGCGCGCCATCCTGGGCGCGCTGCGCGGCAGCCAGGAAGACGTCTTTCCCGGCGATATCGCACAGGACTGGCTCGCCCGCTTTCGTGACAACCCGAAGGCGCTCGAGCGCGAGATCTGGTACGAGTGAGGCAGACCGTCCCATGGGAGTGAAACGATCATGACCGAACGTATCGCACTGGTCACGGGAGGCAGCTCGGGCATCGGCGCGCGCCTTGCCCGTGTACTGGCCGACGAGGGCTTCACCGTCCTGTCGCTGTCCCGCCGTCCCGGCCCGCACGACGATCCGTCGATCCGACACGTGGAGGTGGATCTGGCCGACCCGGTGGCAACCCGTCAGGCCGCGGACGCGCTCGCGTCGCAGCACGAGATCACGACGATCGTCCACAACGCCGGCATCATCCGGGAAAAGCCGCTGGAGGAGGTCACGCAGGACGACCTGGACACGCTCACCCACCTGCACCTGTCGGCGCCGCTGGCCCTGGTGCAGGCCAATCTGGCCACGATGAAGCGGCTGGGTTACGGGCGCATCGTACTCATGTCCACCCGCGCCGTGCTCGGTCTGGTCAAGCGCACCGCCTACTCCACCACGAAGTCGGGCATGCTCGGGATGGCCCGTACCTGGGCGCTGGAGCTCGGTCCGCACGGAATCACCTGCAACGTCGTCTGTCCGGGCCCCATTGCCCAGACGGAGATGTTCCACGACGTGATCCCGGCGGACAGCCCGAAGATCGATCAGATCGCGGCCTCGGTGCCGGTGCGCCGACTCGGCACGCCCGACGACGTCGCCCGCGCCGTGTCCTTCTTCGTTTCCGAATCCGCCGGCTTCGTCACCGGGCAGACACTGTTCGTCTGCGGGGGGACGTCGGTCGGCTCGATCACCTATTGATGAACCCGAACCGCCGCGTCGTCCCGAATACGGGCCCTGGCGCGGTACAGGGGAGTTGACCATGTCGGAAGTACTCGAGAAGACCCAGGTGCTGGGCGAACTGGTCGCGGCGCTGGCCAGCGGCCGGGTGAGGATCGTCGATCTCACCCAGGTGCTCAGTCCCGATTTCCCGCAGATCGTCCTGCCCCCGGAGATGGGCCAGTGCTGGCCGTTCCGTATCGAGGAGATCTCACGCTACGACGCCCGGGGCCCGGGCTGGTACTGGAACAATTTCTCCTGCGGCGAGCACACGGGCACCCATTTCGATGCCCCCAGTCACTGGATCTCCGGCAAGGACCAGCCGAACAACACGGTGGACACCGTTCCGGTCGACGCCTTCGTCGCGCCCGCCGTGGTCCTCGACTGTTCGGCCGAATCGGCCGCCGACCCGGACTTCCTGCTGACCGTGGACTTCGTCAAGGCCTGGGAGGCCGAGCACGGTCGGATCGCCGCCGGTTCCTGGGTGCTGATGCGAACCGACTGGTCCAAGCGGACGGATCCCGTGGCGTTCCAGAACTTCGACGAAGAGGGCCAGCACACCCCCGGCCCGGATGCCGAGGTGGTGCAGTTCCTGATCCGCGAGCGCGACGTCGTCGGCTTCGGCACCGAGGCGATCGGCACCGATGCTGGGCAGGGTTTTCACCAGCGGCCGCCTTATCCGTGCCATTACTACATGCACGGCAACAATCGTTACGGGTTGCAGTGCCTGAAGAACCTGGATCTGCTGCCGCCGACCGGCGCGGTCGTGATCTGTCCGCCGCTGAAGATCCAGAACGGCTCGGGCAGCCCGCTGCGTGTGCTGGCGCTCGTGGAGGGTGCATGAATGGCTGAACGATCTTTCGCCGAAGAGGTCAAGAAGCTCCACCTGGGCGACGGCGAGGTTTTCCACGGCGAGGGGATCCTCGCGGTCACCAAGGCCTTGCTGCAGTCCGGAGTCGGCTATGTCGCCGGCTACCAGGGCGCGCCGATCTCGCATCTCATGGACGTGCTGTCCGACGCGCAGGAGATCCTCGAGGGGCTGGGGGTGCACCTGGAGGCCAGCGCCTCCGAGGCGGCCGCCGCCGCCACGCTCGCCGCGTCGGTGAACTACCCCGTGCGCGGCGCGGCCACGTGGAAGTCCACGGTCGGCACGAACGTGGCGTCCGACGCGCTCGCCAATCTCGCTTCGGGCGGGGTCAAGGGCGGCGCGCTGATCATCGTCGGAGAGGACTACGGCGAGGGCTCGAGCATCATGCAGGAACGCACCCATGCGTTCGCCATGAAGAGCCAGATCTGGCTGCTCGATCCGCGGCCGAATCTGCCGCTCATCGTGGACATGGTCGAGCACGGCTTCGCCCTCTCGGAGGTCAGCAACACGCCGGTGATGCTGGAGCTGCGCATCCGGGCCTGCCACCTGTACGGCAGCTTCGTCGCGCGCGACAACCGGCGCCCGGCGTTCTCGATCCAGGACGCACTGAACGATCCGCAGCGCGATACGAGCCGGATCGTGCTGCCGCCGGCCTCCTATGCGCACGAGATCGAGAAGATCGAGAAGCGCTGGCCGGCCGCCGTCGACTACATCAAGCGGCGCCGCCTGAACGAGTTCTTCCCCGGCGAAGAGGGAGACCTGGGCATCATCCTGCAGGGCGGCATGTACAACACCGTGGTGCGCGCGCTCGAGCGGCTGGGTCTGGCCGACGCCTTCGGCCGCTCGAAGCTGCCGATGTTCGTGCTCAACGTCACCTATCCGCTCGTTCCCGAGGAGATCGAGCGCTTCTGCCGCGCCCGGCAGGCCGTACTGCTGATCGAGGAAGGCCAGCCCGATTACATCGAGCAGGCCGTGCACACGATGCTGCGCAAGGCGGGTGTGCGCTGTCAGGTGTACGGCAAGGATCTGTTGCCGATGGCGGGCGAGTACACCGGCGACGTGATCCTGGCCGGCCTGCGCCGCTTCTTCGAACGGGTGGCGCCGCGGCTGCTGGCGCCGGGCAAGGACGTCACGACACCGCTCGAGCGACTGCGCGAACAGCCCGAGATCAAGGCGCTGGCCGTCGAGGTGCCGCCGCGCCCGCCGGGGTTCTGCACCGGTTGCCCGGAGCGGCCGATCTTCGCGGCCATGAAGATGGTCGAGCAGGAGACCGGCCCGATGCACGTGAGCTGCGACATCGGTTGTCATCTGTTCTCGATCATGCCGCCCTTCAACATCGGGCAGACGACCATGGGCTACGGTCTGGGTGCTGCCGGGGCCGCCGCGTTCAACGTGCCGTCCTCCCGGCCGGCCGTTTCGGTCATGGGCGACGGCGGTTTCTGGCACAACGGTCTGACGAGCGGCATCGGCAACGCCGTCTACAACAAGAGTGACGGGCTCACGATCGTCGTCGACAACGGTTACTCGGCGGCCACGGGTGGCCAGGACGTGCTGTCCTCGCGCGCGGCCAACGCGCACCGGTCCACGAACAATCCCATCAGCCGGGCGGTCCAGGGCGTGGGCGTGAACTGGGTACGCGAGGTCAAGCGAACCTACGACGTCGGCCAGATGCGCGACATGATCCGCGACGCGGTCAAGACGAAGGGGGCGGGGCACAAGGTCATCGTCGCCCAGAGCGAATGCATGCTCAACCGCCAGCGCCGCGAGCGGCCGCAGTTCCGGGCCCGGGTCAAGGCGGGCAGGCGCGCGGTACGCGAGCGTTTCTACATCGACCCGGAGACCTGCACAGGCGACCGGGCGTGCGTGCGGCTGTCCGGTTGTCCGTCGCTGACGATCCGCGAGAACCCGGATCCTCTGCGCGAAGACCCGGTCACGGCCGTCGACAACAGCTGCGTGGGCTGCGGACTCTGCGGTGAGAACGCTCACGCCGCCGTGCTCTGCCCGTCGTTCGTCCGGGTGGGCATCGTGCACAACGCGGGCTGGTTCGAGCGTCTGCGCCGCGCCGTCGGCCGCACGCTGATCGGTTGGATCCAGGCGCGCTCCGCCCGCGAACGGGCGCGTCGCTTCGCAGCCGCGGGACTGACGCCATGAGCCGTCGCTCCCGCTCCCGCCGGATGTTCCGGCCTTCCCCCGCCGCCGACGACAACATGCGGGCCCGGTTCGAGGCCGAGAAGCAGCGTCATCTGGCGCTGCGTCGTGAGGCCCGGGGGGATGCCGACGACCCGGCGGACGAGGGGTCCGCCGCAGCGGCGCCGGCGGGTGTGTTCGGCGCAGCCGGATCCAATGTGGCCGCTCCGGCAACGGTCGGTGTGCCGAACACCATCACGCGCGGGGAGGATGTTCCTCCCGCCGGGCTCGTCGAAGATTCTCCGGGCGGACCGGCCGCGGAGGACGTACGGGCCGAGCCCGGCGCGGACGCGCCGTCTTCCCCGGCGGACGATGCCGGGCGTTCGCGGGACCCGCATTCGCGGGGGGCGTCCGGCGCTTCCCGCACGCCGGATGGAACGGCCGTCCGGCCGCGCAGGATCAACATCGCGATCGTGGCGATGGGCGGTCAGGGCGGCGGTGTGCTGTCCGACTGGTTCGTCACGCTCGCCGAGACGAGCGGCTGGCGGGTGCAGGCCACGTCCGTGCCGGGCGTGGCGCAGCGCACCGGTGCCACCATCTACTACCTGGAGATGTTCGAGGGCGTGGCCGGAGCGGAGCCCGTGCTGGCCATGATGCCCTTGTCGGGCGACGTGGATCTGGTGGTGGCCGCCGAGTGGATGGAGGCCGGCCGCGCCATCACGCGCGGGCTCGTCACGCCGGACCGTACGACGCTCGTGGCGTCGACCCACCGGGCGTACGCCACGGCGGAGAAGATCGTTCCGGGCAACGGAATGGCTGACGGCGAGGTCGTGCGTGAGGCCGCCACCCGTGCCGCCGCCCGGCTTCTCGCGTTCGACATGGCCGAACTCGCCGAGGACAACGGTTCGGTGATCTCCGCGTCGCTGTTCGGCGCGGTGGCTGCGAGCGGTGCCTTGCCGTTTCCACTCGAGGCCTTCGAGGCGGCCGTCCGGGCGGGCGGGGTGGGCGTCGAATCCAGCCTGGCCGCGCTGCGGGCCGCGCACGAGCGCGGGCAGGCGGAACTGGGCGCCGCGGCCGTGGCAGAGGATTCCTCAGCGCAGGGCACCGCGTCCGACCCCGGCGAGACTGCCGACCCGGTCACCGCCGCCGCGACCGACGCCGGTCAGGTTCCCGACCGTGTCGCGGCTGCCGGAGCCGTTCCGAAGGCGTCGGAGCCGGTCGGAACCGCCGTCGTTCTGCCGACCGGAGAGCTCGGGCAGCGGATCGGCCGCTTGCCCGGGGCGGCGCGCGCCACGGCGTTGGAGGGTGTGCGGCGATGCGTGGATTATCTCGACGCGGACTACGCGCGGGAGTATCTGGATCGCCTCGAGGTCACGCTGGGGCTCGGGACGAACGCCCGGGACGGGGACCCGGCCGGGTCGCAGCGGGTCGCAGGGAAGGACGCGGCGCCGGCCGGTGAATCGGAGGCGGACGAACTCGCCTACGAACTCGCGCGTTGGCTGGCGCTGCGCATGTGCTACGAAGACCCGATCCGGGTGGCCGACCTCAAGGTCAGGCGCGAGCGCTTCGGTGAGATCCGTCGTGAGGTGCGCGCCGCTCGTGACCAGCTCATCGAGCAGGACGAGTTCCTGCATCCCCGGTTGGAAGAGGTTCTCGATACGATTCCCGAGGCCTGGGCGGACCGGCTCGAGCGCTGGCCGCTGCTGCGTCGCTTCGTGGCGGCGCGGTTCTCCGGCGGGCGCACCTTGCGGACGACGCGACTCACCGGCTTCCTGCCCATGGCGTGGCTGGCGGGCCGGCGCGCTTGGCGCCGCCGTTCGCGGCGCCACGCCAGGGAGACGGCGCACATCGAGGCCTGGCTCGGGCAGGTCCGCGCCGCCCGGGGGAGCAA
>JAUIAI010000168.1 GCA_030425615.1 Gammaproteobacteria bacterium | reverse complement strand
CATGATGGCGGACCCGGAATCACTGGGCGCGGCGGGTGTCGCCTTCGTGGAGCGTCTGGCGAAAGGCGGGGCGCGGGTGGCGATTCCCATGATCACCGACCCGCGTGGCGTGGACCTGGACTGCTACGATCCGCTCGGCCAGACCGAGGCCATGGCGGACCTCGAGCGCCGCTTCATCGCCGCCTGCCGCAGCATGGGCATCCTGATGACGGATACCTGCATCAACTATCAGACCATCATGGCGCCGGTCCGCGGCGATCATCTCGCCTACGGTGATACCGGCGTGGTGATCTACTCGAACAGCGTCTGCGGGGCGAGGTCCAATTTCGAAGGCGGGCCCTCGGCGCTCGCCGCCGGGCTGACGGGGCGCACTCCTCGCTACGGCCTGCACCTGGATCGCAACCGACGGGCCACGCGCCGCTACCGGGTCAGGGTCCGCCCTCGGGAGCTCACGGACTGGGGCGTGCTCGGCGCGGTCATCGGGCGACGGGCGGGTTCGTACTGGGAGGTGCCCGTGATCGAGGGCATCGAGGCGCTCCCCACATCCGACCAGCTCAAGCACTTCGGCGCGGCCATGGCCAGCTATGGGTCGACCCCCCTGTTCCATCTCGTGGGCATCACGCCCGAGGCGCCGGATCTCGCGGCGGTCGGCGGGGCCCGTCTGCCCACGGAGGACGTCACGGCGGCGGACCTGGAGGCTCTGCGCAACGGCTTCGGAGGGCGCGGCGACAAGGTCGACGTGGTCGTGTTCGCGGCGCCCCAGCTCTCCCTTCTGGAGATGCAGCAGGTCGCCACGCTCTGCGCGGGCCGGCAACGGCACCCGCAGACCGCCATGATCGTGTGCACGTCGCCCGCCGTTTACGCGGACGCCGAACGTCTGGGACTGAACGCGACGATCGAGGCGTTCGGCGGGCGGGTGCTTCGCGGCACCTGCTTCTACCAGCAGTACGCCCGCGAGATCGGCGAGGCCAACGGCTGGACCCGACTGCTGTCGAACTCGGCCAAGATCGTCAATATCCTCGGTGGCTACGGCTACCGGCCGGCGCTCGCATCGATGGCCGAATGCGTGGACGCCGCCGAGCGCGGCGAGATCGTATGAGCGCGCTCGAACTCGCCTGCCATGTCGGCATCGGGCCGGACGTCACGGGCGTGGCCCTCGTCGCGCGTGACGACTTCTCCGCCCGCTATGATCTGGACAGGATCAACGGCGTGTTCTCGAGACCCCAGCATGCGCTGGCCGGCCAGTCGTACCGGGACAGGGTGCTCGTGCTGAACACCGCCAAGGGCGGCGTTGCTACCGCCTGGATGCTCCACGAGATGGTGTCGCGGGGCATCGCGCCGCGGGCCATCCTGTTCAATGCGGCGAACACCATCCTCGCGCAAGGCGCCGCGCTGGCGAACCTGGCGCTTTGCGACCGTTTCGAAGCCGGCGACGTCACGTCGCTGATCCGCACGGGCCAGCGGGTCAGCGTGTACCCCTCCCGAGGCCGCGTGGTCATCGAACACGACTCGCCGTGAGCCACGCGTTCAGAAGTGTCTTATCCCGCGCGGAGTCCGCGCAGACTGTCAGGAGAACCCCATGACGACCGAAGCCCCGTATGTGATGATCGTCTCGATGGATGTCGAGCCCGCCAAGGAGGCCTTGTTCAACGAGGTCTATGACGAGCACGTGCGCTTCCTGCTCGAGGTGCCCGGCGTGCGCGCCGTGAGTCGCATGAAGGGAGAGCCGTTCCAGCTCGCGATCGCCGGCGGCACGAAGGACATGCCGGCCCCGAGTCCGGTCTACACGGCGATCTACGAGATCGATTCGCCGCAGGTGCCCGCGAGTCCCGAGTGGGCCGCGGCCGTCGAGAAGGGCCGCTGGCCGTCCGAGATCCGGCCGCACACCAGCAACCGTGTGCACGCCATGTACCGCAAGGTCTGAGCGGCGGCCGACTCCCGGGGGCGGGGCGCCGGCCGGCCCCCGGTGCGGTGCGTCTTACTTCGCCTCGGGCGGGACGAGCGCCTCGGGCACGTTCACCCCGATCTCGCGGTAGTAACGAAGCGCGCCCGGATGCAGCGGCGCGTTCATCTCGCTGAGCGCGGTCTCGGTGGTGATGCCCTTGAGGAACGCCGCGGCCGCGTGGATCTCGTCGATGTGCTCGAAGATGGTCTTGGTGATCTGGTAGACCAGTTCCTCGTCCATCTGCGTGCGCGTGCTCAGACCCACCCAGGATCCGACCGCCTTGACCGGCTCGGTGTTCACCTGGTTCTCGCCGTAGGCGTCCGGCGGGATCTTCACCATGGTGCGCCCCGGGATGCCCAGGATCTTCTTCATGGGCGGGGTGTCGATGGCCTCCTGGGGAATGTCGATGAGCCGGATCTTGTCCAGCAGGGCGAACTGCTCCACGCTGGGGCTGGGCAGCATGGTGGGAATGATCGCGAAGTCCACCTGACGATCCTGGAACGCCTGCGTGCCCGAGGTCCAGTCGAGCTTGGCCTGCTCGAAATCGACGTTCGCCTGATAGCCGGTGGCCCCCTCGATGACCGCCAGCGCCACCACGGTGGCCGCGCCCCCCGGCGGGCCGATGAAGCCCTTGCGACCCTTGATGTCCTTGAGCTCCTTGATGCCCGAGCTGTCGTACGTGATGATGTGGTAGGGCCCGAGCTCGTGGTTCAGGATGCCGCGCACGTTCTCCTTGAACAGCTTGGGCGCGTCGGCCATCTTCGAGAACATGGCGATGCCTTCGCCCATGTACTTGTTGATGGACGGCGCCGAGGTGAACAGGTCGGTGTTACCGCGGGCCGCGTCCAGCGTGGAACGTGTTGCCGCCTGGCCGGACGTGACCTTGAGCTGCACCGGCATGTACTTCTGAAGCACGGTCTGCATCGCCGTGATGAACACGAACGTCGACGACCCGGGCGCCCCGGTCTGCACGCGAAGCGTCGTGGTCTCGGCGCTGACCGGCGCCGCGGCAACGATTGTGACGGCCGCCGCGAGCGTGGTGAGCGTACGGCGAAGTCGGGTCGATTTCATGAGGAGGTCTCCTTCTCTCGGAATGAGGCCGGAGGAGGGGTCGATTGCCCCCGCCGACCGAAGCGATGAACGGCGAAGCAGGCCGCGACGAGCGCGATGCCGGCCGCCGCCACGGCGGGTGTCTGAACCAGCGCCAGCGCGGCGCCGAGAATTCTCAGCGCGGCGTCCAGGCGGGACAGCGGACGGGCGTCGAACCGGGCCAGGGCCGTGGTCACCGCGACGGTCACCACCACGATGCGCAGCGCGGCCCAGGCGAACTCGGCAGCGTCGAAACCGACGACGATCAGCAGCGACGGATTGAACACGAACACGAACGGCAGCACGAACTTCACCAGGGCCAGCCGGGTGCCGGTGATGGCCACGGAAACGGGATTGGCCTCGGCGATGGGTGCGGCGGCCATGGCCGCGAGTGCCACCGGCGGGGTCAGGTGAGAGATGATCCCGTAGTAGAAGACGAACATGTGAATGGCCAGCAGGGGCACGCCGAGCTTGGCGATGGCCGGCCCCATGACCAGCACGATGATCAGGTAGGACGGCAGGGTGGGCAGCCCGGTTCCCAGGGCGATGCAGGCCAGCGCCGTGAGCAGCAGCCCGAGCAGCAGGGACTGGTCGGCCACGGTGAGCACGGCCTGCGCGAAGCTCAGGCCGAGCCCGGTGAGGTTCAGGCCCGCGATGACGATGCCGATGGCGCCCACGGCCACCAGGATGCGTGCACAGTTGATTCCCGCCCGCGCCAGTGCGTCGATCAGCACCCAGGGCCGGCGTCGGACGTCCGCGTTGAGAAAGCCCAGTGCGAGGCCGACCATCGTGGCCCAGAAGCCGGCCATGGCGGGCGAGCGGCCGGTGAGCATGACGCCGATGATGGTCAGGATCGGGCCGATGAACATCAGCGCGTGCAGCCAGTCCTGCAGGGTCGGGCGCGGCAGCTCCTCGCGGCTCAGTCCGCGGATGCCGAGCTTGCGCGCTTCGACATAGACGGCCAGGAACAGCGATCCGTAATAGATCAGCGCCGGTACGAGCGCGGCGATGCAGATGGTCAGGTACGAGATCCCCGTGAGCTGCGCCATCAGGAAGGCGGCAGCGCCCATGACCGGCGGCACGATCTGACCGCCCGACGATGCCGCGGCCTCGACGGCGCCGGCGAACGCCGGGCTGAACCCCTGCTTGCGGATCATCGGGATCGTGAAGGTGCCGGTCCCGACCACATTGGCGACGACGCTGCCGGAGACCGCGCCGAACAGGCTGCTCGCCACGATGGCGGCATGGGCGGCACCCCCGGAGATCCGGCCGACGATCCAGAGCGACATGCGGATCATCGAGTGCCCGGCCCCCGTGGCCTCCAGCACCACGCCGAACACGATGTAGATGAACAGGACTTCGAGCAGGATCGCCACGGGCATGCCGAACACACCCTGGAAGCCGTACCAGATGCCCTGCATCGACTGATCGAGTGAGAACCCGGCATGGCCGAGCCATCCCGACAGATGCTGGCCCCAGAAGCAATAGACGAGCGTCAGGGCCGCGAACCCCGCCAGGCCCCAGCCGAATTCACGCCGCGAAACCTCCACCAGCCCGATCACCGCCGCCAGCGCGATGATCTGATCGGACCGTGAGAAGTCCACGAGCATGTTCTCGACATTGTCGGCGTTGACGAGGAAGCGCCAGATGCCCAGCGAGATCGCGGCGATCAGGACGGCGTCGATAAGCAAGGCGGGCAGGCGCGGACCGTCCTGCCGCAGATGAACGCGGTACAGGATCGCGATCAGCACGCAGACCCAGGCGATGATCGGGCGGTGCAGGCCGGGATCGAACACGCCCGCCCAGGCCGTGTAGATCGACTGGACGGCAACACCGAAACCCAGCAAGAGGGCGAGTGCCCGGGTGACGCTCGCGGTCGGTGTACTCATCGCACCGCACGCACCACAGGGAAATCTGACCGGAACGGCCGGAGCAGACGTGCATTCGACAGGCAAAGGACCCGCGCTACGGGCAGGATGCCGGCGTGGACTCTGCCACGCATGGGCAACTCGTGAACCACGGGTCTCGTCTCCTGGAATGGCGGGGCGGCGCGAAGACCGCATTGCCAATTGTCGTCGGCATTGCAATCTACGGAGGGCCCGTCAGCGTGTCAAGCGCAGTCTCGTGCGTTGGACAGCGACCCTGGGAGCCGCCAGAATGGCCCGCTCCAGGGTGTTGCCAGCATGGAGACAGCGATGAGCGAGCAAAAGCCGGTCTGCCTGGTGATGGGTGCCGGCGCGGGCATCGGCGGGCACGTCGCGGCGCGCTTTGCGCGCGGCGGGTACCACGCCGTGGCCTGTCGCCGCTCCGGTGAGGACGGGCTCGCCCGGCTGGTCGCCTCGATCGTTCAGGAGGGAGGCCTGGCCACCGGTCGTCTGCTGAATGCGGTCGAGGACGGCAGCATCGAGCTGGCGGTCGAGGAGGTCGAGCGCGATATCGGACCGATCGAGGTGGGAGTCTTCAATCTCGGCGCGCAGATCGGCGACCGGCGGCTTGCCGACACCTCGCCCAAGGCATTCGAGCTGGGCTGGCGCCTGGCCACCTTCTCGCTGTTCCGGCTCGCATCGGTGCTCATGCCGCACATGACCGCCCGTGGCCGGGGCTCGTTGCTGGTCACCTCGGCCACGGCCGCGATGCGCGGCAACCCGGGTCAGCATTCGCATGCGTCGGCCATGGGCGGGCGGCGCATGCTCTGTCAGAGCCTGAATGCGGAGTTCGCACCCCAGGGCGTGCACGTGACGCACATCCTGATCGACGGTGCCGTCGAGGCGCCGGATACGCTGGGCCGCATGCTCGGGGCGGAACGATTCAAGGCCATGCTGGACTCCCGGGGCGGCCAGCACGACGGCATGCTCAAGCCGGCGGAAGTCGCGGAAACCTATTGGCACCTGGCGCATCAGCACCGCTCGGCCTGGACGCACGAGATCGATCTCAGGCCCTTTTCCACGCCGGCATGGTGGAACGGGTGACCGGCGGCGTGCGCCGGTCACGGAACTACCACTGCAGCACGGAACGCGCCGCGGGACGCTCGCGAAATCGGGCGTCCCAGGCCCGCAGTCGCGGGCGTTCGCCGAGCAGGTCGGACTTCGTGAAACGGGCGAACTGCAAAGCCGCGGCCAGCGTCAGGTCCGCTACGGCGACAGACTCTCCGGTGAGCAGGGGGCGCCCGTCGGCCAAGAGGTTCTCCAGGTGGTCGAGCGCCGGCTGCATCGCGCGCTCGAGCGCAGCGGCTCGGTCGGGGTCGGG
>JAUIAI010000167.1 GCA_030425615.1 Gammaproteobacteria bacterium | reverse complement strand
TCGTCGACGGCCTCGCCGCCGCCGCCGAGGCGGTGGCCCCGGGGCGATGGCGGAAGATGCCCTCGGGGGCGTTGCACGATGCCTTGAATGTGGCGGCGGTGATGCCCGCCACCGTGATGTTCGTGCCCTCCATCGGGGGCATCAGTCACAGCCCGGCCGAGGACACCGCACCTGAGGACCTCGCGAACGGTCTGGCGGTCCTCGCCGAGGCCGCGGTGCGTCTGTGAGCGCACCGCGCCCGGCCGCGCCGCTCGCCGGATTCCGGGTGCTGGACCTGACCAACGTGCTGGCCGGTCCGTTCTGCTGCCACCAGCTTGCCATGCTCGGCGCCGAGGTCGTCAAGATCGAGGCGCCGGGCGGTGGCGACCTGGCGCGCCAGCTCGGCGCGGACCCGGAACTGAACGCGCGGCTCATGGGGGTGTCTTTCCTGGCCCAGAACAGTGGCAAGCGTTCCATCACCCTCAACCTCAAGTCTGCAGCCGGTCGCGATATCCTGCTGCGGCTGGTGGAGACTGCGGACGTTCTGGTCGAGAACTTCCGTCCGGGGGTCATGGCGCGGCTCGGGCTCGATCAGGAGACCTTGCGTCGGGTGAATCCCGAGCTCGTCGTCTGCGCGATCTCGGGTTTCGGCCAGGACGGTCCGCTCGCCGCTGCACCGGCCTACGATCAGATCGTGCAGGGGATGGCGGGCGTGATGAGCGTCACCGGCTCTCCCGACACCGGGCCGCTTCGTGTCGGCTATCCGGTGGCCGATACCATCGGGGGTCTGACGGCCGCCTTCGCGATCTCGGCCGCACTGGCCCGGCCGGCGCCCGGGCGTGGCACGTTCATCGACATCTCCATGCTGGAAGCCGTGCTGTCGACCATGGGCTGGGTGCTGTCTAATTTCCTCGTCGCCGCGAAGGTGCCCCAGCCGATGGGCAACGACAACTTCACCGCGAGCCCGTCGGGCACCTTCCGCACGCGTGACGGCATGATCAACGTCGCTGCAAACCAGCAGGCGCAGTTCGAAGCCCTGTGTCGCGTGGTAGGTCTGTCTGAGCTGGCATCCGACCCGCGATTCTCGCAACGGCAGGCGCGGCTGGACAATCGCGCCGCGCTGAAGGAGGCGCTCGAGGCTGCGCTGGCATCGAACGACACGGCACACTGGGTGGCCCTGTTCACGCGCGCTGGCGTGCCGGCCGGGCCGGTGCTCACGGTGCCGGAGATCCTCCGGCACCCGCAGGTTGCCCAGCGTGGATTGATCGGAGAGTTCGACGACGTGTGCGGCGTCGGCGGGACGGTGCGGCTCGCGCGACCCGGCATGCGGTTCGATCACCAGCGTCCCGCGACCGAGCGGCCGCCGCCCGAACTCGGCGCCGATACGCGCACCATCCTCGCCGAGTTGGGCTACGACGCCGACAGCATCGAAACTCTGCGCGCGGACGGCGCGATCTGATCTGCGCGGTCGGCTGATCGGCGCGGCGGGTCCGACCAGACCCTGGGTCGCTGCGCACGTCGGCAACCCGGTGTCTCATCCGGGCATTGCCACCGAAGCTGGTCGTTGTGCGACCCTTCCCGACGTGTTCGATCGGAGATTCCCATGAAGCGTCCCGTTTCCCCCTCCGTGCATCGATTCCTGAGGCGGCGCCTGCTCGGCGCGGCCGCGTTCGCCGGTGTCGGCGGTGCGCTCACGGCCTGCGATTCGACGGCCCGCGCGGCGGACGGCGGCAACTGCGTGCCCACCGAACGCGACGCGCTGGGGCCGTTCTATGTCGAGAACACGCCGGTGCTGACCAGCCTGAACCGCTGGAACCGGGCGGGCGAGCCCATGATCGTCACCGGCCGCGTCCTGGCCGCCGACGACGAATCCCCCGTGGCCGGAGCCCGGCTCGAGGTGTGGCAGACCGATGGCGACGGGCGCTACCACCCGCAGGGCAACGGTCCGGCCGAGATGTACGAGGATCGGGAGATCGACATGCGCGGCACGGTGGTCGCTGGTGACGACGGCGCCTACACCTACGACACACTGGTGCCGGCGCCGTACTGGCCACGTCCGCGCCATATCCACTACCGGGTTTCCGCACCCGGCTTCCGCACACTCGTCACGCAGCACTACCTGAGCGACGGCGAGCCCGTACCCGGTGGCCCGTGCCGTTCAGGCAGCATCGAGCGGGCCGGGGAGGTCGCCCGGTTCGACGGGCCGGTCATCTATCTGAGCCGGGTCTGACGGGGGGGTCAACCCGCAGGGGTGAGCGTCGCAGCATCGCCCACGTCGATTACGACGATGCCGGTCTTGCGGCCTGTCTCGACATACCTTTCCGGACAGTTGCAGTGGTGCCGTGGGCGTACCATGCTCCCTCTCCGACGACGCTCTCCTACTAGCTCAATCCGTCGGGGACACGCGCGATGGCCGCGTCGGCGCGGACGCAGACGAACTGCGCATGCGCGCCATACCGGTCAGGGAGCAGGCCGAATACTCGGTCACCGGGCCGGAACCGATCGACCGCCGCGCCAACGGCGTCGATCTCGCCGGCGAAGTCCATGCCGAGCACACGGAACTTCGGGCTGAACAGTCCGGTCATCAGGCGGGCAAAGAACGGATGACCGCGCAGGGTCGCGGTGTCTGTCCGGGTGACCGTCGTGAAGACGACCCGCACACGGATCTCGTCGTCTCGAGGCTCGGGGACCGGCACCTGGCGAATGGTCAGTCGCGCCGGTGAGCCGTACCGATCGAACATCGCGGCCTTCATATTCGAATCACACTGGCTTCGGGTCTGGGACGCATCAAAGTTCGTGCTCCGTTTCGGTGACGACATAAGGGTCAGCCGTAGCCGCGCGTGACCTCGTCGATGATAGTTCGTGTCCCCCGCTGGAGGTTTTGGCGGCGCGGCCGGTGCGGGACTCCGTTTCCCTGCGCAAGCGCCGGGGTTTGCGGGTGCATCGGCGGTCGGACTCGTTCGCCGCGCCAGTGTTGACGGTTCGGGCGTTCGTCGGTGCACACCGCGTCCGTGGAATGCCCCGTGGATCGGGGCATATCGCGCAGTCTGCGGCCTGCGCCGGTTGCGCCGCGGGCTCCTCGGGTGCAACGATCCGCACGGTGATGATTCAGGGACCGGTCGTGAGCGAATTCGAAGAAGATGCCGGGCGGGCGCCGTGAGGTTGCGGGTCTGTCACGTCCTGAACAGTCGCGGCCACGGCGGCGTGCCCCGCGCTGTTCGAGCGCTCGTGGCGCACACGGACGCCGCACTCGTGGAGTCGCACGTCTTCTATCTCAAGGCGGGTGACGGATTGGACCTGTTCGCCGACGCCGACGTGCCGACTGGGATGGCGTCCGGTAGCGGCAGGGCGATGGCGCTGGTCGAGCTCGCCGCGTGGCTCGACGCGCACCGCATCGATGTCATGCACACCCATTCGTTCCGGCCGAATCTCTATGCACGGATGGCGGGGGCCGTCCTCAAGCCGGGCGGTCTGCGCATCGTGGCGCATTACCACAACGACTACGAAGACAAGTGGCACGGGGACGTCTTGACGCTCGAGCGTCGCCTCGCGGGCATCACCGATGCGTGCGTCGCCGTGTCGGAGGCCGTCGCGGAGCACGTTGCGACACGCATCGGAGCGAGGGCCGAGGTCATCGCGAACGGCATCGATCACGCGCGGGTCGCGGGCGGTAGCAGGCTTAGCGGACGCAGGGCACTGGGGCTGGGTTCTGGAGATTACGTCGTCGGCCTGGTGGGTCGGATCTGCCGGCAGAAGGGCGTCGATACCTTCGTCGAGGCGGCACTGCGGCTTGGAGGAGACGGCGACGGACGCCGGTTCGTGGTCGTGGGCGACGAGGAGGACGCCGGACTCGTCGAGCACCTCGGAAGGCGAATCCGGGAGGCCGGACAGGTGGGCCGGATCAAGCTGGTCGGTCATCGTGACGACATGGCCGACGTGCTCGCGGCCTTGGACTGTGTGGCGGCCCCATCGCGCTGGGAGGGCTTCGGTCTGGCGTTGGCCGAGGCAATGGCGGCAGGCGTGCCCGTGATCGCCAGCGAAGTCGGTGGCATTCCTTTCGTGGTCGGCGATGCCGCGTGCCTCGTCCCGGCGGAAGGAAGCGAAGCCCTGGCGCGCGCGATCAGCTCCCTGCAGGCGGATCCGGCAAGGCGCGCCCGCATGCGCACGGCAGGGCTCGCCCGGGCGGCACGGTTCGACTGGAGCCGGTCGGCCGCCCAGCTCACCGCGCTTTACGCCCGCACGGTGCGGGCACGATGATCGTCTGGCTCGTTCGTCACGGCGAAACCGTGACCAGCGGTCGGACGTTCGCAGGCAGGAGCGACGTCGCCCTGAGCGCGGCGGGGCAGGCGAGAGCCCGCGAACTCGCGCACGATCCTGCGCTGCGGCCGGTCGGTGCCATCGTGACGAGTCCGCTGGCGCGTGCGCGGGAGACGGCCCGACCGCTGGCCGAAACCGTCGGCGTCGAGCCCATCCTGGATCCCCATCTCGTGGAGTTCGATTTCGGCGTCTACGAAGGGCGGTCCAAGCGGGCTCTGGGGCTCAAGCTGCGCGATGCGCATCGGTTCGCGCCTGTGCCGCAGGGGGAGTCGCTCTGGGAAGTCTGGCAGCGTGCCGGCAAGGTGATCGGAGCGCTCGAGGAGTTGGATGCGGCACCAGGAACGAGTGTGGTTGTCGTGGGTCACTTCTGGATCAACCGCCTGATCTTCGAACGTGCGCGTGGGCTGGACTTCGAGCAGGCGTGTCGTTCGCGTGGCTACCTGCCCGTGACCGGCTCCGTGGTTCGCTTGGATCTCTGAGATTGCGGGTCGGCTGGCCCGGGGTGCCCTCGCCGACGCGACCGACGGTGCCGGCCCGGCGAAGCGAACCCGACGTCATCGTCTGCGTCGCTCAAGAATGCCGGACAATACCGGCTGCCGTGATCACCCCGCCAGGCGGGCTGCCCTGCTTCGTATCGGCCGGGCGCCGGCCGAGGCGGCGGCGCGGATTCATAGAGTCGTTCTGGAAAGGTCGAGGTTCCTGGTCGTGATTTTCTCTGTAGCGCCGATGATGGACTGGACGGACCGGCACTGCCGGTTCTTCCACCGCAGCATCAGCCTTCGTGCCCGCCTGTTCACCGAGATGGTGTCCACGGTGGCGGTGTTGCGCGGCGATCACGAGCGCCTGCTCTCCTTCGACGAGGCCGAGCACCCGGTGGCGCTGCAACTGGGGGGCTCCAACCCGGCGCACCTTGCGGCGAGCGCCCGTATCGGGGAGCGCTGGGGCTATGACGAGATCAATCTGAACTGCGGGTGCCCGAGCGACCGGGTTCGCGAAGGAAGCTTCGGCGCCTGCCTGATGGCCGAGCCGGCGCTCGTGGCGGATTGTGTTCGCGCGATGGTCGAGGCCGTCGCGGTGCCGGTCACCGTCAAGCACCGGATCGGGCTGGGTCGTGACGAGAGTTACGCAATGGTGCGCGACTTCGTGGGCACGGTTTCCGAGGCCGGCTGCGGGATTTTCTACGTCCACGCGCGCAATGCCTGGCTTGACGGCCTGAATCCGAAGGAGAACCGAACGATACCGCCATTGCGCTATGACGTCGTGCACCGGCTGAAGCGGGATTTCCCCGCCCTGGAGATCCATTTGAACGGGGGGCTGGTCGACCACGACCAGATCGCACGGGCCGGCGCCGGGTTGGACGGCGCGATGGTGGGTCGGGCCGCGTACGACACCCCGTGGCTGCTCGCAGAGGTGGACTTCCGTTACGGAGGAGCCGAGGCACCGGAACTCACCCGTGAACGGGTGATCGAGCGCATGGTGGCCTATTCGCGACGGCAGATCGCGCGCGACGTGCCGCTTCGCTGTATCACCCGCCACATGCTGGGTCTTTTCAACGGTGAGGCCGGCGCGCGCGCCTGGCGCCGCACGTTGAGCGATGTGGCCCGCTTGCGCGGCAACGATCCGGACCTTCTCTGGAGCGCCTACGATGCGCTGCAGGCATCGGCTGCGAGCGTGGCGCGCGCTGCCTGAGACAAGATCGCCGCCCTGGGGGGCGGAGCCTGCCGGCCGGCCCGGGGCGCGCTCCGGGCCGGGCCACTAGTCGGCGGAGGGCGAAGCCGCGCGGCGTGCGGTCCGGCGTGCGCCGCGAACGAGACCCGACACCGCCGGCGCCATCAGCACCAGGCCGCGAACGCGCGCGTCGCTCACGCCGCCCGCATGGACGATGGCGATGGAGGCGCCGTCGCTGTGGCCAACCAGGATGCACTCGCCGACCCCGGCGGCATCGAGCACCGCGGGCAGCACGCCGATGCCCTCCTCGTGCATGTAGGTCAACGGCCGTGGCAGGGT
>JAUIAI010000166.1 GCA_030425615.1 Gammaproteobacteria bacterium | reverse complement strand
CTGATCGACATCGGCATCTCGCGCGAGCGGGCCGCGCTGGCGCTGGGGTTGGTGCCCCTGTTCGGCGTGATCGGTCAGATCGGCTTCGGGCATCTGTCGGACCGCATCGGCCGCGAATGGGGATGGACCCTAGGCTGTGTCGGATTCGTGATCTGTTATGCCTCGCTCATGCTGATGAAGGTCTATCCGGGCATGCCGCTGCTGGTCCTGATGGTGGTCTCGCAGGGCGTGCTCGGCTATGCCATGACTCCGAACTACGGCTCGATCCCGGCAGAGATCTTCCAGGGCTCGCACTACGGCGCGATCTTCGGCTGGCTGAGCGTGAGCACCGCGGTCGGCGCATCGGCCGGGCCGTGGCTCGGCGGCGTCATCTACGACGCCACCGGCAGCTACGACCAGGCCTTCGCGCTCGGTCTGGGCGCCGCGGTGCTGTCCAGCGCCTGCATGTGGATGGCTTCGCCGCGCAAGGTGCGCAGCGTGGCCGGGCGCATCGGCAGAGCCTGACGGCCATACCAGCCCGCACGGGCGCACAGGCGGCGGACCGACGGCGGCATCAGCCGTCCGCCCGACGCAGATGGCAGTAGACGAACCGTTGTTCGACACCGGACGGCGTGACGTGGACGACGCGCTCGTGACGCACGGGTTCGAAGCCCGGGCCCAGCTCAGCCTGCAGTGCTTCGGGCGAATAGCGGCGCACGGGCAGGCCGCTGCACCGGTCGGGCCCGTCTTCGGCGAACGTCGCGACGACCAGATGGCCGTCGGCGCACAGGGCATTGTTCAGGGCTGCCCGATACGCGGCCCGCTGCGACGCCTCGGTGAGGAAGTGGAACACCGCCCGGTCGTGCCAGAGATCGAACGAGGCGGCCGGCAGGGACACCTGCGTCACATCCCCGACGATCCAGGACACGCGCGCGGCCCGCGCGCCGAGGCGCGAACGCGTCGCGGCCATCGCGCCCGGCGCGAGATCGAGCGCGGTCACGTTCTCGAAGCCGATCTCCAGGAGATCGTCGATCAACGTCGAGGCTCCGCTCCCCACGTCGATGATCCGCGCCGTGCGGGGCACGCCGGTCGACCGGATGAACTCTACGGAATGCCGGGCATGCGGCTCGTACCAGCTCACGGCCTGCGCTGCCTTCGAGTCGTAGACCTGCTCCCAGTGACCCCGGCCGCTCAACGGGCACCCCCCGCGGACACGGGCATGTTCCTCACGGAAGACAGCATCCGCCCTCCCCGCCTTGCTGAACCGGCGGACACGGTACGGTGCCGTACGAGCAGAAGACGCAGCAATCCCCGGCCAGGGGGCTGAGCGTCTCGTGGCAGGCCTCGCATTCGTAGAACCACTGGCAGGCGTTGGTCGGCATGGTCTCCGTCCTGGCGTGCCCGCATTTCGGGCAGGTCAGCGTGGATTCGGCCGTGATGCTGCGGGAACCAGGTGACGGCTTCATGGCGTCGTCTCCTCACCCCTTGTCGAACACCTCGTCCACCGGCAGTTGCAGCGCGTTGGCCAGGTGGTTCGTACGCGCGGCGAGTGTCACGATCCTGATGAACTCGGAGTACTGCTCGTCGGTCATTCCGTGCGCGCGCGCGGCGGCCGTATGCGAGTGCACGCAGTAGGAGCAACTATTGGCCACGGACACGGCCATGTAAAGCATCTCCTTGACCATCGGCGGCAGCGACGAGGGCGTGGCCATGATGGCCTTGATGTCCTGCCAGGTCTGTTCGAGCAAAGCCGGGTCGTAGGCCAGGTAGCGCCAGAGGTTGTTGACGTAATCG
This sequence comes from Gammaproteobacteria bacterium, assembly GCA_030425615.1. Classification (GTDB taxonomy): domain Bacteria; phylum Pseudomonadota; class Gammaproteobacteria; order Burkholderiales; family Burkholderiaceae_E; genus JAUIAI01. The sequence goes on along the minus strand of JAUIAI010000166.1, from coordinate 4,548 downwards.
GTGCCGCGCGTCGCGCGGATGTCGTCGAACACGGCCTTCACGCGCGGGTCGGCCTCGGGATTCTCGGGCGGGGTGATCGTGGACATGGTCAGGGCTCCTGTCGGAAGTTGGGAAAGAGAACGTGGATCACGATTCAGCACCGACCCGGGACAGCTCCAACGCCTCGGCGAGCACGTGCACCACGTGCACGGCCGTACGCGAGGCCCCGTCGCGGATCTGGTGGCGGCAACTGGTGCCGTCGGCAACGATGCGTACGTCCGCCCCGGCCTCACGCACGGCCGGCAACAACGTGAGTTCGCCCATGCGGCGTGACACGGTGGCGGTCTCGGCCTGCAGCCCGAACGGGCCGGCCATGCCGCAACAACTGCCCGGGATCTCCCGCACCTCGAGCCCCGGAACGCGCCGTAGCAGGGCGAGCGCCGGCCGCACCGCGTCGAAGGCCTTCTGATGACAGTGGCCGTGCACGAGCGCCTGACCGTTGAGCTCGCGCCAGGCGGGTGCGATGCGGCCCGCGGCGATCTCGCGCTCGAGAAACTCTTCCAGCAGCCAGGCGCCGGCGGCGACCCGCTCGGCCGGCTCGCCCAGGCCCAGAACCCGCCATTCGTCTCGCAGGGTGAGCAGGCACGAGGGCTCGAGTCCGACGATAGGGACGCCGCGCTCGATCCAGGGCGCCAGCGCGTCGAGGCTGCGACGCGCCTCGGCGCGTGCGGTGTCCACGTCTCCGATGGACAGGTACGTCCGGCCGCAACAGAGCGGGCGTTCCGGGGCGTCGGCGGCCGAAACCTCGGTGACCGAATAGCCGAGCGCGGCCAGCACGCGAACGGCCGTGTCCAGCGTGTCGCCGTCGGCGAGATCATTGAAGGTGTCCGACCAGAGCACCACCTCGCGTTCGACCGCGAGCGGCGCCCGGCGACCTTGCGACGCACCGGAGCGGCGCGGCCCCATGACGGGCAGCGAGCGATCGCGGGCGATACCGAACAGCTTCTCGCCCAGCCAGGCGCCGCCGGGCAATGCCGTGCGCAACGCAGCACCCGCGCGCAGCAGCGCGAGCGTGCGGCGATCATGGCGGGGCAGCCCGGCGATCAGACGCTCGCGTAGCTTCGGCTCGCGCCATGCCCCGCGCGCGTGCGCGGCCTCGATCTTCATCCGGGCCATGTCCACGCCGGTGGGGCATTCCCGCCGGCATCCCTTGCAGCCGACGCACAGCTCGAGCGCCTCGGCCACAGCCTCGCCACCGAGCCCGCCCGGGATCTGTCCGGACAGCGCCAGCCGCAGCGTGTTGGCCCGTCCGCGGGTGAGATCGCGCTCGTTCGCGGTCACCCGAAAGCTCGGGCACATGACATCGGCATCGAACTTCCGGCAATGGCCGTTGTTGTTGCACATGTCCACGGCCTTGGCCAGGCCGCCGGACGGATCGCCGCCGGAGCCCGGCGCCGTGAGCGCTTCGGTGCGCGGGTCGTTCTGTACGTTCCAGGCCGACCAGTCCAGCGCCGGCCGCAAGGGCAACACCCGGTACTTGGGCGGGTAGCGGAACAGCCGGGAATCGTCCATGCGCGGCGGGCGCACGATCTTGCCTGGGTTGAGCAGTCCCCGCGGGTCGAACAGATCCTTGACCTCTTCGAACGCGCGGGTGAGGGATTCGCCGAACTGCCAGGACACCCATTCGCTGCGTACCAGGCCGTCACCATGCTCGCCGGAGTACGCGCCCTTGAACCGACGCACCAGCGCCGAGGCTTCCTCCGCGATCGCGCGCATGCGTGCGGCGCCGCCTTCCGGGCCCTGCCTGCGCATGTCGAGGATGGGCCTCACGTGCAGCGTCCCCACCGATGCATGCGCGTACCAGGTGCCCCGCGTGCCATGGCGCGCGAAGACCTCGGTCAGCGCGTCAGTGTATTCGGCCAGATGCTCGAGCGGTACGGCGCAGTCTTCGATGAAGCTCACCGGCTTGCCGTCGCCGCGCAGCGACATCATGATGTTCAGCCCGGCCTTGCGGACCTCCCAGAGGGCCTTCTGGGGAGCGGGGTCGGGCATCGCCACGACGCATCCGGGCAGCCCGAGATCGGCCATCATCGTGTCCAGATCGCGCAGCCGGGCCTCGAGAGGCGCACGCGCCTCGCCGGCGAATTCCACCAGCAGCAGCGCCTCGGGCGGGTCCCCGTGCGGGTCGACGAGCGCCGTATCGACGACGGCCCGAAACGACGGGTTGGCGCGCGCCAGCTCGATCATGGTGCGATCAACGAGCTCGACCGCCGTGGGCGACAGACCGACGATGTGCCGCGCGCTGTCCATCGCGGACCGGAAGCTCGCGAAGTTCACCACCCCGAGTACCCGGTGCGCCGGCAGCGGCGAGAGCTTCAGACGCAGCCTCTCGAACAGCGCCAGAGTGCCTTCGGAACCCACCAGCAGATGGGCGAGGTTGACGCTGCCGTCGGTTGTATAGGGTCGCGGCGAACGCGGCTCGAACACGTCCAGGTTGTAGCCGCCGACCCGGCGCAGCACCTGCGGCCAGCGCGCCCGGATCTCGGCGCGCTCGCGCTCGGCGATCTCGAACAGGCTGGCCACCAGCCGCCCCAGCCGGCCGCTTCCCAGACGCAGGCCGGAATCTGCGCCGAAGGGCCCGAAATGCTGACGGGTGCCGTCGGCGAGCAGTGCATCGATGCCCAGCACGTTGTGGACCATGTTGCCGTAGGCGATGGAGCGCGAGCCGCAGGAGTTGTTGCCGGCCATCCCGCCCAGCGTGGCCTGGGCGCTGGTGGAAACGTCCACGGGGAACCAGAGTCCGTGCGGGCGCAGCCACGCGTTCAACCGGTCGAGGACGAGACCGGGCTCGACCTCCACCGTGGCCGCCTGCGCGTCGAAGGCGCCGATGCCGTTGAGATGACGGGTGTGGTCGATGACCAGTGCCTCACCGACGGTCTGACCGCACTGGCTGGTGCCGGCACCGCGCGGCAGCACCGGCACCTCGAGCTCGCGTGCGAGGTCCAGCGCGGCCACCACGTCGGTGGCGTCGCGTGGTACGAGCACTCCGACCGGGTCGACCTGGTAGATCGACGCGTCCGTGGCGTAGCGCCCGCGAGTGGCGGCATCGAAGGCGACCTCGCCGCGAACCACGCGGCGCAGGCGGTGAGCGAGACGGCTGCGCCTGTCGGCGCTTTCCAGCGGATTCAAGGAGTGCGTTCCTGCGGTGACCCCCGCGGGCGGCAGGCCGGCATGGCTCGCTCGCGGGGCGGGTCGATGTCCCTAAATTATCATCGCCTGCTCACCCCACCCGGACACCCATTCCCGTGAAACTCGCCAGCGGACTGAATCTCGCCGAACACACCCACGGCCGGCACTTCCTGCACATCCCGGGCCCGACGAACGTACCCGACCGCATCCTGCGGGCGATGTCGCTGCCCACCATCGACCACCGCGGTCCCGGGTTCCGGCGGCTCGGCCTGAAGGTGCTCGAGGGGCTGCGCGCGGTGTTCCGCTGCGAAGGCCCCGTCATCGTCTATCCGGCGTCGGGGACCGGCGCCTGGGAGGCCGCGCTGGTCAACACCCTGGCGCCTGGCGAAACGGTGCTGATGGCCGAGACCGGTCACTTCGCGGGGCTCTGGGCCGGTCTGGCCGGGCGGATCGGGCTCGCGCCCCGGGTGCTCCCGGGCGACTGGCGCCACGGCGCCGATCCGGTGGCGATCGAGGCGGCGCTGCGCGACGACCGCGCCCACGCGATCCAGGCGGTCTGCGTGGTCCACAACGAGACGTCAACGGGCGTGACCACCGACGTGCCCGCCATCCGTCGCGCCATCGACGCGGCCGGCCATCCGGCGCTGCTCATGGTCGACACGGTCTCGGGTCTGGGCTCGCTCGAGTACCGTCACGACGAATGGGGGGTGGACGTGAGCATCGCCGCCTCCCAGAAGGGCCTGATGCTGCCGCCGGGACTCGGTCTCAATGCGCTGAGCGAGAAGGCGCTGGCCCGCAGTCGCAGCGCGCGGGCGACCCTGCCCCGCGCGTTCTGGGACTGGTCACCGATCATTGCCGCCAATGCCCAGGGCAGCTGGCCGAGCACGCCCGCGACCAATCTGCTCTACGGACTGGCCGAGGCGCTCGACATGCTGTTCGAACAGGGGCTCGACGAGGTGGTCGAGCGCCACCATCGTCATGGCGAGGCGACCCGCGCGGCCGTGCGCGCCTGGGGACTGCCACTGAACTGCGCCGGGTCCGCGCGCGCCAGCGACGTCGTCACGGCCGTCGTCGTTCCGCCGAACGACGCGGGTGACGCGGACGCCCTTCGCAGGCTGGCCCTCGAGCGATTCGATCTGTCCCTGGGAACCGGGCTGGGCCGCCTTGCGGGCGGCGTGTTCCGCATCGGTCACGTCGGCGATCTCAACGATCTGAGCCTTCTCGGTGCGCTCGCGGGTGTCGAGATGAGCCTGGATTCGCTCGGTGTGCCCCACCAGTCCGGCGGCGTCCAGGCGGCCATGTCGGTCCTGGCCCGCTGACAGCGCCCCGGCTCGCGCCATGCTGCTACCCTAGCGACAGGAAGCCCGTTCGCAGACCTTT
>JAUIAI010000165.1 GCA_030425615.1 Gammaproteobacteria bacterium | reverse complement strand
CGGAGGTGTCGGCAGGCCGGCGGCCTGCCAGATCCGCTTGGTGAGCACCTTGTCCATGGCCAGCGCCGACGCCGTGACGCCGGAACCGGTATACGGGATGCCGAGCAGTTCGAGCGCCCCCTGAACGGTGCCGTCCTCGCCATGACGCCCGTGCAGCGCGATGAAGACCCGCGTGAAGCCGCCGCGGCGCAGATCGTCCAGGGCGCGCTCGGCGGGATCGAACGGATAGGCGTTGACACCCCGGCTGACGAGCGCGCTCAGCACCCGGCTGCCCGAGAGCAGCGAGATCGGGCGCTCGGCCGAATCCCCGCCCATCAGAACGGCGACCTTGTCCACGCAGGGCACCTCGCGCCCGGAGAGGATCTCAGCCATGAGTGAGCTCCCTCAACAGGGGCGCCGTGGTGCCGATCGAGCCTGCCCCCAGCGTGAGCACGACGTCCTGGTCTCGCACGACGTTCATGATCGCCCGAGGCAGGTCGGACATCTGCTTGACCCGCACGGGCTCCCGACCGCCGGCGGCCCGGATCGCACGCGCGAGCGAATCGGCGTCCGCGCCGGAGATCGGCGCCTCGCCGGCGGCGTACACATCGGTGAGCAGTACGAGGTCGGCCTGACCGAGTACGTCGACGAAGTCACCGAAGAGGTCGCGCGTGCGTGTGTACCGGTGCGGCTGGAAGGCCACGACCAGCCTGCGGCCGACATAGGCACCGCGTGCGGCCTGGATCGTGGCGTTGAGTTCGGCCGGGTGATGACCGTAGTCGTCCACCAGGGTGAAATGCCCGCCGCCCGCCAGGGCCAGATCGCCGTAGGTCTGGAAGCGTCTGCCCACACCGCGGAAGTGCTCGAGGGCGGTGGCGATCGCCGCGTCCGGGACACCCAGTTCCTGACCGACCGCGATCGCGGCGAGCGCGTTGCGGACGTTGTGCAGGCCCGGGGCGGCGAGCCGCACGGAAAACGGCTCGCGATCATCGCGTACGACCGTGAAACACATATCGGCGCCCTCGGCGCGGATGTCGACGGCGCGCAGGTCCGCATTCGGATCGAGTCCGTAGCGAAGCACCGGGTTGGAGATCAGCGGAAGGATGTCGCGCACGTTGCGGTCGTCCGAGCAGACGATCGCCAGACCGTAGAACGGCAGCCGCTGCACGAACTCGATGAAGGTCTGCTTGAGCCGGGCCAGATCGTGGCCGTAGGTCTCCATGTGATCGGCGTCGATGTTCGTGACCACGACCATCATCGGCGAAAGATTCAGGAACGAGCCGTCGGACTCGTCTGCCTCGACGACGATCAGATCTCCGGCGCCGAGGCGCGCATTGGCACCGGCACTGATCAGACGGCCACCGATCACGAACGTGGGGTCGAGGCCACCCTGAGCCAGCACGGTGGCCGTGAGGCTGGTGGTCGTGGTCTTTCCGTGGGTGCCCGCGATCGCCACACCGTGCTTGAGCTTCATCAGCTCGGCCAGCATCACGGCCCGCGCGATCACCGGGATCCCGCGGGCGCGCGCGGCGACCACCTCGGGGTTGTCACTGCGCACGGCGGACGAGGTGACGACACAGTCGGCTTCCTCGATGTTGGCAGCCTCGTGGCCACGGTGCACGGTCGCACCCAGTCCGGCCAGTCGTTCGGTGGTCGCACTCTCGCTGAGGTCCGATCCGGTGACCTGGTAGTCGAGGTTCAACAGCACCTCGGCGATTCCGCTCATCCCGGCCCCGCCGATTCCGGTGAAATGCACTCGCTTGATCCGGTGCTTCATCTGCCGTTTTTCTCCTCGGGGCGCGCGATCTGTTCGCACGCGTCGGCGACCAACCGGGTGGCCTCGGCCCGCGCCAGGTTCCGCGCAGCGCGGGCCATCCCCGCCAGGGCTTCGCGATCGAGTTCGCGCAGGCGCGCGGCCAGGAACCCGGGTGTTAGTTCGGTCTGCGGCACCAGCCATCCGGCACCACCATCCGTCAGATAGCGCGCATTGCGCGTCTGGTGATCGTCGACGGCGTGCGGGAAGGGCACGAGCAGGCTCGCGGTCCCCACGGCCGCCAGTTCGGCGACGGTCATCGCGCCCGCGCGACAGACCACCAGATCGGCGTCGCGGTAGGCGGCCGTGACGTCGTCGATGAACTCCTCGACCTGTGCGGACACGCCTGCCGCGGCGTAGGCCTCGCGAACGGCCGGACCATTGCCCCGACCGCACTGGTGCAGAACCCTCGGCCGTTGCGCGGGCTCGATCAGCGCGAGTGCGGCCGGCAGGCATTCGTTCAGGGCACGGGCACCCCGGCTGCCACCGATCACGGCGATGCTCAGCGGCCCCTGTCGCCCAGCGACACGCGCGTACGGATCGTCGTCCACCAGGAGGCCGGCCCGCAGCGGATTGCCGGTGCAGGTCGCGCCCGGCAACGCCCCCGGGAAGGCCTCGAGAACCCGGTCGGCCACGTGCGCGAGCACCTTGTTCGTGAGACCGGCCACAGCGTTCTGTTCGTGGATCACGAGCGGCCGGTTCAGCAGTGTGGCCATCATCCCGCCGGGAAACGCGACATAACCGCCCAGACCGAGCACCACGCTGGGCCGTGTGCGACGCAGGGCCGCCACGCTCTGCCAGAACGCCCACAACAGCCGCAACGGCATCAGCAGCGCGGTCAGGACACCCTTGCCGCGCAGCCCGCCGATACGCACCCACTGCATCGGGATATCGTGCCGGGGCACGATATCCGCCTCCATGCCATCGGGGTTCCCGAGCCAGACGACCTGCCAGCTGCGGGCCTTCATCTCGGCGGCCACCGCCAGGCCCGGCATCACGTGACCGCCCGTGCCGCCCGCCATGATCATCAGCGTGCGCATCAGCGACCTCCCCGCATGAGGCGCCGGTTCTCGAAATCGATGCGCATGACGATCGCGAGCGAGACCAGGTTACACAGCAGCGCCGACCCCCCGTAGCTCATCAGCGGCAGGGTCAGGCCCTTGGTCGGCAGTACGCCCAGATTGACGCCCATGTTGATGAAGGACTGGCAGGCGATCCAGAGCGCCACGCCGTAGGCGACCATGCCGTTGAAGGTCTGATCCAGCGCCACGGCCTGTCGGCCGATCTCGAACACGCGACGCACGAGCCAGAAGAAGAGCGCGATGACGACCAGCACGCCGATCAGACCGAGTTCCTCGCCGATGACGGCCAGCAGGAAGTCTGTGTGCGGTTCCGGCAGGTAATGAAGCTTCTCCACGGAAGCGCCCAGACCGACGCCGAACCACTCGCCCCGGCCGAACGCGATCAGGGACTGGCCGAGTTGGTAGCCCTTACCGTGCTTGTAGGCTTCGGCGAACGGATCCAGGTAGGCGAAAATGCGCTCCCGCCTGAAATCGCTGAAGGCGATCACGAGTGCGAAGGAGGCCAGGGCGACCACCACGAGTCCCACGAACAGCCGACCGTTGATCCCGCCCAGGAACAGCATGCCGCCCGCGATCCCGCAGACCACGATGAAGGCGCCGAGGTCCGGCTCCATCATGAGCAGGAGACCGACCAGCCCCACCGCGCAGCCCATGGGCAGGATGCCCTTGGCCAGGCTCTGCATGACGTCCTGCTTGCGGACCGTGTAGTCGGCCGCGTAGATCACGACCAGCAGTTTCATGACTTCGGACGGCTGCAGGGTCATGAAACCCAGCGGCAGCCATCGGCGCGCGCCCAGGACCTCGATGCCCACGCCGGGAATCAGGACCAGGCCGAGCAGCACGAGACCGCCGAGGAACAACCAGGCCGCGAACCGCTGCCAGAGGTTCGGCGGCACGCCGAACGCGACGACCGCGGCGACTGTCCCCACGCAGATGGCGACCAGGTGACGCTTGACGAAATAGATCGACGACTCGAACCAGGATCCGCCCGATGCCGCGAAGCTGTAGCGCGAGGATTCGGGCAGGGCGATCGAGGCCGAATAGACCATGACCAGACCGAACATGACCAGCAGGATCGTCGCCCAGAGCAACGATTCGTCGATGGGACGCGCGATCTCCTCGCGGATCCGCCGTTGGCGCGAGTCCGATCCGATGACCCAGAGCTGGCGCAGACTCAGCATGGCAGCTCCGTGACGATGCCGCGCTCGACGGCGAGTTCACGAACGCATTCGGCGAACGCGTCTCCCCTGGCGGCGTAGTTCTCGAACATGTCGAAGCTCGCGCAGGCCGGCGACAGCAGCACCGCCTCGCCACTGCCCGCCGCCGCGGCCGCCCCGCGAACGGCCGCGCGCAGATCCGCACACCGCTCGATGGCGGAACCGGTGCCGGCCAGCGTCGAAGCGAGCTCCCCGGCCGCTTCGCCGATCAGGAACACGCCGGCCGCCCGCGCGGAGACCGCGTCGCGCAACGGAGTGAAATCCTGGCCCTTGCCGAGCCCTCCGGCGATCAGCCAGCAGCGCCGGTCCAGGCCCTGCAGCGCGGCCACCGTGGCACCGACGTTCGTGCCCTTGCTGTCGTCGATGAAGTCCACGCCGTTCAGACTGGCGATCGTCTGGCAACGGTGCGGCTCACCACGGTAGTCGCGAAGCGCGTGAAGCATGTCCGCCATGCGCGCGCCCACCGAACCGGCCAGCGCGAGGGCCGCCAGCGCGTTCATCTGATTGTGGGTGCCGCGCAGGCGCAGTGCGTCCGCGGGCATCAGTCGGTTCACGCGCACGTCGGGCGGCGGCGCGCCTCGTCGGCGGGGAAGTCCGTCGTCGTCGGCGACCGCGCGGACGAGCCAGTCGATGCCCGCCTCCCGTACCAGCCCCAGATCCCCCGGCCGGGTCGGCACGTCGGGACCGAACGAGACTTCCGCGCCCGCGCCTTCGGCGTGGGTCCGGGGATGGTCCCGGCGCCAGACGAGCAGGCCTCCGCCGCCGACGATGCGCGCCTTGGCGGCACGGTAACTGTCCGCAGTCGCGTGCCAGTCGAGATGGTCTTCGTCGAGATTCAGAATGGTCGCGGCGTCTGCCGCCGGCGGCGCCGCGATCGCGAGCTGGAAGCTCGAGAGTTCGAGTACCCAGACGGCCGGCAAGGCGCCTTCGGCGAGCGCGTCGTGCCACGCATCGAGCATCGCCGGACCGATATTGCCCGCGGCCCGGGCGTCGATCCCGGCCGCCTGCAGCAGCAGGGTGGTCAGCGCGGTCACCGTGGTCTTGCCATTCGTGCCGGTGACGGCCAGGACGCGGGCCGCTTCGCCATCGTGCGATCGCAATGCGCCGAGGAAGAGATCGAGCTCTCCCCAGACGGGGATCCCCCGCGCGAGGGCGGCCTCCTGCAGGACCCTTCCCTCGCCGCGCTCGATGGACACGCCCGGGCTGATGCAGAGCGCGTCGGCCTCGTCGAGCAACTCCGGCGCGAATCCGCCGAGCACCGTTCCGACGCCTGGGTACCGTTCGACCAGCTGAGCGAGCGCCGGCGGCGTCTCGCGCGTGTCGGCCACGTGAACGACCGCCTCGCTGGCGAGCAGATGCCGGACCATTGCCAGCCCTGACTCTCCCAGTCCGAGCACCAGCACGCGCAGGCCTTGCAACTGCGGCGGGTCCGGCAGTCGTGCGGCACGAGGTGTCGGGGTGGCGTTCATCGGAGCTTGAGCGTGGACAGACCGAAGAGCACGAGGATCATGGTGACGATCCAGAAGCGCACGACCACCTGCGACTCCTTGACCCCGCCAACCTCGAAGTGATGGTGCAGCGGCGCCATCCGGAAGATCCGGCGACCCTCGCCGTAACGTCGCTTCGTGTACTTGAAGTAGCCGACCTGAAGCATCACGGACAGCGTTTCCACGACGAAGACCCCGCCCATGATGAAGAGCACGATCTCCTGTCGGACGACGATCGCAACGGTGCCGAGAGCGGCACCGATCGAGAGTGCGCCGACGTCTCCCATGAAGACCTGCGCCGGGTAGGCGTTGAACCAGAGGAATGCCAGCCCCGCACCGACGACGGCACCGCAGAAGACAGTGAGTTCGCCTGCGCCGGGCGTGTAGGGAATGAACAGGTAGCGCGCGAAGACGGAGTTACCGCTGGCGTAGGCGAAGATGCCCAGCGCGCCGCCGACCAGCACCGCGGGCATGATGGCCAGGCCGTCCGCGCCGTCGGTGAGGTTCACGGCGTTGCTCGTGCCCACGATCACGAAGTAGCTGAGCACGGTCGCGCCCACCACGCCGAGCGGCAGGGCGAAGTCCTTGACGAACGGCAGGATGAGTCCCGTTCCGGCCGGCATCTCGACGGTGAAGCCGTTGTGGATCCAGGCGAAGAACAGGTCGACGGCCTCCGCAGCGGTATCCACGGGCACGTTGAACGTCAGGTACAACGCGGCCCCGGCGCCGATCAGTGTCTGCCAGA
>JAUIAI010000164.1 GCA_030425615.1 Gammaproteobacteria bacterium | reverse complement strand
AGGTGGACGAGGGTCACAAACAGATGTCTGCCCTGATCGAGAACATGGCCAAGAGTGCCCCGGCCGGTTCGGAAGGCGCGATCGGCCTCATGAAGCAGGCGCTGACCGCTTCGCGTTCGGCCTACGAGCAGTTCAGCAAGGCTGGCAAGCAGATGGTCGAAATGACCGAGACCGGCTTCGCCAACGCCTCGAAGGCTGCCGCTTCCGCTTCGGCCGCGGCTGCCAAGAAGAAGTAAGGCGCGTCGCAGGTTCGGCGGGCCGGACCTCAGCGTCCGGCCGACAAAGGGCTCCCCTGACGGGAGCCCTTTTTCGTATCGGGCTTCACCGGCCCCGGCAGCTCGACGATGGCCCGCAGCCCCCCTTCGGCCCGGTTGATCAGCCGAAGGTCGCCATGGTGAATCTCGATGGCCCGGCGCGCGATCGCAAGTCCGAGTCCGAACCCCTGGCCGTCGTCGCCCCCGCCACGTACGAACGGCTCGAGCATCCGCTCGAGCTGGTCGGCGGCGATGCCCGGGCCCTCGTCGTCGATCTCGACGCGCATCCGCTCACCGCTTCCCTCATGGCTACCCTGGAGGCGGACCGTGACCGTGCCCCCGTCAGGACTATGTCTGACGGCGTTGCGAACGAGGTTCTCGAGGGCTCGCAGCAACAGTGCCGGATGCCCGACGCAGGGCGCGGCCTCGCCCGGCTCAAGCTTGACCTCCACCTCACGTCCCTGGACTTCGAACGCGGCGTCCGCCAGGACATCGGCAAGTAACTCGCGCAGGTCGAAGGGCTCCGGCTCCCCCTGGCCCTGGGTTTCCTCGAGGCGGGCGAGCGTGAGGATCTCGCCCACGAGCGCATCCAGCCGCACCGTTTCGTGCTCGAGACGGTCCAGCATGGCCGGCAGCCGCGCCGGCGACTGTCGCATGATGCCCATCGCCGCCTGCATTCGTGCCAGCGGGGAACGGAGCTCGTGCGAGACGTCGTGGAGCAGCCGCCGCTGCGAGGCGAGAAGCTGTCTCAGTCGCTCGGTGGTGCGGTCCAGGTCCCGGCCGAGATCGGCCAGTTCGTCGCGACGGCGCCCGATCAGCGGTTCGACCCTGGACTCCAGATCACCATCCGCGACACGGCGAAGGCCCGCGCGCAAGGCGCGGATCGGCCGTGCGAGATACCAGGCGAGCGCGCCGGAGAACAGCAGGCTGAACACGAGCCCGGCGGACACGAACGCCTCCGCGGGCAGCCGGCGCCAGAACGGGATCGCGCGTCGGTCACCGGCGCTGGGCGCCGGTCGGGGCATGAACAGCAGGTAGCCGGACCCGTCGCGCGACTCGACGCGCAGCGCGCGCTCCCCGCGCAGCGGATCGGAGAAGTCGTCAGCGTCCCGGTTCAGGAAGGCGGCCTGCGCCGTGGCGCGGGCTTCGCCGAGCGCGTCGGGGGGGACCCGCCGGCCGAGCAGTTCCCGACCAGTGTCGTCCACGGCGAGCACTGCCAGCGGTGGTCGTCTGCCAAGTTCGGCGCGGCGTCGCTCGACGCCTTCGACATAGTCCCGGAGCGCCTGCTCCCCGCCGTAGCGAAGGATCTGCGCATGGCGCTCGATGCGATCGGCAACCCTGCGACCCTGCAAGAGGCTGCCCCGTCCGTCGCCACGCTCGAGGGCGTCACCTTCTCCGGTCGCGTTGAGGACCGAGAGCGTGAGCGCAGTGACGCCGGCCGCGATCAGGATCGTCAGCCAGAACCCGAGGAAGACCTTCCAGAAGAGCCTGCCCATTGCCACGCGTCTTTCGCGCTCAGCCGGTGACGAGCAGGTAGCCCTGGCCGCGAACGGTCTGGATCCACGAGCTGCCGTCGGGGCGGGTGGGAATCTTCTGGCGGATACTGGAGATGTGTACGTCGACGCTGCGGTCGTATCGGGCCAGCGGACGACCGAGACCCTTCTCCGAGAGCTCGCTCTTGCTGACGACCTCTCCGGGCGTGCCGACCAGCCGCTCCAGGATGCCGAACTCGGCCCCCGTGAGCGCAAGGGGCTGATCCTGAACCGTGGCCCGGCGCTGCGAAGGCCAGAGCCGGAAAGGTCCGCCCGTCATGGGCTCGTCGCGGTGGTGACCAGCCTCACGGGCACGATGCCGGCGCAGGATCGCACGGATGCGGGCCAGGAGCTCGCGCGGGGTGCAGGGTTTGGGCACGTAGTCGTCCGCGCCGAGTTCGAGTCCGACGATGCGGTCGACGTCGTCGCCCTTGGCGGTGAGCATGAGCACCGGAAGATCCGACCGCGCGCGCAACTCGCGCAGGGCGGAGATCCCGTCCGAGCCCGGCATCATGACGTCGAGCACGACGATGTCGGGCGCATCGGCGAGTGCACGCTCGACGCCGGTTCGCCCGTCGTGTGCCCGCGTGACCGCCAGGCCTTCGCTCGCGAGGTACTCGCTGAGCAGTTCGACCAGGGCGATGTCATCGTCGACGATCAGTACGTGGTCCATGGGTCTTCCGGTTGCGCGGTGCCGATTCAACCATCGCGAGGCGCCGTACCCGCGCAGGCGGCTGCGCGTACCGAGCTGTTCGCGACGCGCGACGAATCGGATGCAGGACTCGATTTTGCGGCGCGCCGACCGGTCATTGCGACCGCTTTACCCAACTTTACGCCGCGATGCCACAAGTTTGCACGGCGCGTGATCACAATGGCCTCAACGGTTGCGAATCGGTCCGTCCGGGCCGACGACCTGTTCCGACAAGGAGATCGAATCATGAAAGAAACCGGAATGCGACCCCCTGTCCTGCGCCGCCTTCCCGCACGTACCGCCGCCGCAATGGCCGTCGCGTTGCTGGCCGCCGGGACGCTCGTGCAGACGCCGGCGCTCGCCGGAGACGGTCAGCGTGGTGGCGGCCGAGACTGGTCCGAGCGACACGGTGGCCAGGGTGGCGGCTGCGAAGCAGCCCGCTGGGGCGGGCACGGCGGCAGCCATCACGGATCACGCAAGGGGCATGTGCGCATGGGGGGTCACGAAGGCATGGGCATGCTGCGAGGGCTCGACCTGACGGAGGCCCAGCGCGACAAACTGTTCGAACTGCGCCATGCGCAGATGCCGGCGATGCGTGAGCACCGCAAGGCGGTGCGGGCCGCCCGTCAGGGCCTGCGTGAGTTGGGCGCCGCGGAATCCTTTGACGCCGAACGTGCCAAGGGGTATGCCGAGCAGCTGGGTCTGGCGGTCGCTGCGATGGCCCTGCAGAAGACGACCCTGCACCAGGCGATGCTGGCGGTGCTGACCGACGAACAGCGTGCAGAGTTGAAGCAGCGGCGCGACAGGGCGGGCGAACGCCGGGGCATGCACCGCGACGGCCACGGCATGCGTGGCGACGGCCGGGGCATGCCAGGAAGCTCCGAAGACAAGGGGCAGGAAGCCGTCAGGGGTCAGGGTGCCGGCAACGGGCAGAGCGCGGACCGGTCGGAGAGCTGACGCGGATGTCGGTCCGGCGCGCGAGAATCCTCAGATCGCGAGCCGGACCGTGATCTGACCGAAGGTCTGCGGCGAGTAGCCGGCTTCGGCCACCCCGGGTCCGCCGAACTCGCGGGTTCTGCGCACCGCGGCGTAGCCGATCTGCCAACGGTGCGAGAAGCGCCATTGGCCGCCGATGAAGAACTCCCCGACCACGTCGCGCGGTGTGATCGGATTCTCGTAACCGTACACAGGTCCCGAGAACAGCCGGTCGCGTGCCACCGCGCGCAGGCGCAGGCCCGCGATCAGGCCCCATGTGGCCCGTTGCGGGGGAACGGGCCAGGCGAGCCTGGCTTCCCGCACCGGACGCATCTCCGGGGCGGCGGGTCCGATCGCGATCGATGCGTGCACAGCGATCTGGGTCAACAGGCTTCCGGCGACCACTTCCCACCCTGCGGCCGGCACGACGCGCCGGCCGCCCCCCGACCCGAACCGGACGACACAGTGCGCGCGCAGGCCGAACGACAATCGGGGCCTGAGCTGCTGATTCCAGATGCGAAGCTCCTGAACGCCCAGCAGGCCGTGCAGTCCGTTCTGAACCTGCTCGCCCAATGCGGCGGGCCCCGTGACCCCGACCTCCACGCCCCATCCGCGGTCGGCGCCTGGGGAGAAGCTTCCCCGCTCATGCGCGATCGCGAGTAGCGCGCCGATGGGCCGGTCCGCCGGCGAAGCGCTTGAAACGTCGCGCTCGTTCTGCGTGTAGATGTTCTGCAGCAGGCTCCATGCCCTTCGCGGCGCCGCGTTCCGGTCGGGCGATGATGCGGCACACGGGACGGCAGAGACGAACGAGGGGCGACCGTCCGGCGACGTGGTGGTCCATCCGATCCGCCCCCCGCTGCTGTACCAGCGGTCGCGGCGGTTCAGGCCGACGAATTCATCGTTGTCGATGACGGCACGGACCTCGACGACGTCCGTCGTCCCGGGGGCTGCGACACTCGTCGTGAGAAGGCTCCAGGTGATCAGCGCAGCGATGGTCCGGCTCGTGCGCGACCCGTGACTGGCGGTCCAGCCCGCCGGGCACCGGGCGTCGTGGTCGTTCGGATGAGGACGCGTCTCCGGACGGCTCGGGGGTGCGGCCTCTCGGGCCGGGCGGGGGGCGGGCGGGCTCATGCGATCCGATGGTCGGTGCTCGTGTCGGAAGCCGCAAGCCGGGCGTCGCACTGGAGCCGCGTCCGGCGGCCGACGGTCTGCCGGAATGCGCCGTTCGAGGACCGGTGTCGCGGGCATGCCGAAGCGGGACGGGATCCGCCTTCCGTTGGTGACGGGGGCAACGGCGTCCATCGGGACCCGGCGGTCGGGAGGCGGTGTCGGTTGATAAAAAGAACCATGACCGCCTTTGCCCGCTTGCGACAAGTGGCACGCGATCTCGCCGCAATGGCGGCACGCGCCGTCGCCTTGCCGACCGATTCACTGACCCCGCGTCTTTCGTGGGTGGGCGCCGCCGTGCTCTGTTTTCTGGTGACCGTCGTGGTCGCCGCGTTCGCACTGCTGGCACTCTGGAACGGCATCGCAGGCGCGCATCGCACGGACGTCGAGCGCCGGCTTCACGATCTCGAGCTCGTCCTGGGTTCCGTGCAGGCGCAATTCGACGGGCTGGCGCGCGGGCTCGCGGACGAAGGTATGTCGTCGTGCGGTGCAGGTGCCACCGGGATGCTGCTTCACGCCAGTCTGAGAAGCGACCACGCGCGCCGGCTGTTCTGGCGGCCGCCTGTCGGCGTGGAGATCTGCAGCCCCGGAGGCGAATCGCTGCCCGATCCGATCGCCTCGATGCTGCGGGGTGTGCGTCCCGAGATCGGCGGCAGCCTCAGGCTCGACCAGGCGCCCGACGGCAGCTTCTTTCTCGTGCAGTCCCTTGCCGACGGCGGCGCACTCGCCGCCGAGATCGCGGCCGCGCGTTGGCAGCGCACCATCGGCGGAATGGGAGTGCGATTCGGAGACGAACTGCGACTGCACGACTGGCGCGGACGGCTCCTTTTCTCGCTGGCACCGGCGGACGAACCCGACGGGTCCCGCGTGACGGCGTTGTTCGCCAACCTGCAGGGCGCCCTCGCCGCGACCGCGTTCAGCTCCGCGTACCGGCTTGCACTGGTGTCGGGCCCGTCACGCCAGTCCCTTGCCGCTCAGACGGTGAAGCGCCTCGGTTTCGCGCTGGGCGGTTCTCTGCTGCTGACCGTCTTCCTCGTGGCGAACGTCAATCGAACCCTGCAGGACCGCTTCAGCATCGTGCGCCGATTGCGCCGCGCGATCCGGCGGCGAGAGATCGCTCCGGTGCTTCAGCCGGTGATCGACGCGGCATCGGGTCGCTGCGTCGGTGCCGAGGTCCTGATGCGCTGGCGGCACCCGATCCGTGGCCTGCTGCCCCCGGCGGAGTTCATGTCGATCGCCGAGCAGACCGGTCTGATCAACGACATGACATGGCAGCTCATCGAGCGATCGCGTGACCGGATCGAGGAGATCGTACGGGCGGAGCCGGAGCTCGTCTTCAGTTTCAACTTCGGCATCCAGATGCTGCGGGATCCGGGATTCGTCGCCAGACTGGCGAAGGTCTTCGCGGACACGTCGATCCGGCCGGGGAACCTCGCCATCGAACTGCTCGAACGCGACGCGGTGGACGATCGCTCGATCGACATGCTCGCCCGCCCCCCGCTGGTCACCAACTTCCTGGCCTTCGAGCGGGTGCTGACCGAGCGGGTCATCGCCGCGACCCACATCATCGAAGACGGCACCACCCAGGTCGGCGAGAAGGTGCCGACCTACACCGGCAGCGACGGCAAAGAGCACCCGATCCGCAACCTGGTGGACGAGTTCGTCACCGCGGCGAAGACCCAGCTTCAGCTCGACAATGGCGAGAAGGTGCTCG
>JAUIAI010000163.1 GCA_030425615.1 Gammaproteobacteria bacterium | reverse complement strand
GTGTAACCCAGTTTCCGGTCACGCGCGCGCGCCGCCGGGTCACGGGTGGCCGGGTCGCCCCAGCCGCCGCCACCGGGCGTGGCGATGCGGACCCGGTCACCCCGGCTCAGCGTGACGCCCACCTGCTTCGAGGCCATGGGCGGCGTGTGCCACTCACCGTTCACCGAGAAGGCGATCTCGTTGCAGGCAGCGGCGCCTCCGCCGACCACGCCCTGGGGCCTGAAGCGGCCGCGTTCGCCGAACACGAAGGCGCGCGCGTCGCGCTCCAGCAGTTCGATCTCGTACACGGCGCCCAGGCCACCCCGGTGCTCGCCGTCACCGGCCGAACCCGGTCGCAGCGCCCAGCGTGTGAACGCCACCGGGTAACCGGCCTCGAGAATCTCCAGCGGCGGGATCGTGGCCATCGAGATGGGCGCGTTGCCGTGCGAGAGCCCGTCGCCGGCGGGGTGCCCGCCGTGGCCTCCCCCGAAGAAGCTGAACATCACCCAGGGCCGGCCGGCATCGGGTCCTTCGCTGCGCGTGCCGGCGATGGACAGCGCGTTGATCGTGCCATAGGCCATCGCCGTCGCGTGGGCCGGATCCGCCTTGGCCAGCGCGCCGAAGATCACGTCGATCATGCGCAGGATCGTCTCCGTGTAGCCCCCGACCGGGGCAGGCTTGCGCGCGTCGATGAGCGAGCCGTCCTCGATGGTGAAGTCGATGACGTCGAGCACGCCGGCGTTCGCAGGAACGTCGGCAAAGCAGTGTTTGAGCGCGACGTAGCAGGCGGCGATGGCCGTGGAGCGGGAGATATTGACGGGCCCGGCGCAGGCCGGTGCGGTCCCGGAGAAATCGAGGCCGAGCCGGGGGGGGCGTGTGTCGTCGCCGTGATCGACCACCACGCGCACCGCGATGCGCAGTGGCTCGTCGGTGATGCCGTCGTTGTCGAGAAAGTCCTCGCAGGTGTATTCGCCGGCCGGAAGCGCCAGAATGTGGCGGCGCATCAGTGTGACGGCCCGTTCGCGCAGGGCGCCCAGCGCCTCTGCCACCACGCCCGCCCCGGCCTCGTCCAGCAGGGCGCCGAGCCGGCGCGCGCCCAGTTCGAGCGCCGCGAGCTGGCCTTCCAGGTCGCCGTAGACGCTGCCGGGAAGGCGGGAGTTGGCCTGCAGGATGGCGAGAACCTCCGGAACGCGGCGCCCCTGCCGGATGAGACGCACCGGCGGGATCAGCATGCCTTCCTGCCAGCACTCGGTGGCTGCCGGGTTGTAGTTGCCCGGGACCGCACCGCCGACGTCGTGCCAGTGCGCCACGGAGGCCAGGCAGCAGAACAGTTCGCCGTCGTGGAACACCGGCTGAACCAGCTTGAAGTCGTTCAGGTGGGTACCGCCGTCGTAGGGATCGTTGAAGATCCAGACGTCGCCGTCGCGCAGGCCGCCGTCCGCGTCGGCCGCGGCGATCGCGGCGCGCACGGCGAAGGCCATCGCGCCCACGAACACCGGCAGCCCGGACTTGCCCTGCACGAGCGTGTCACCGGTACGCGCATCGTAGAGTCCGTGCGAGGCGTCGTGCGCCTCGGCGATGATGGGGTTGAACGCGCTCCGGTAGAGCGTGGCGTCCATCTCGTCGGCGATCTGCTCGAGGCGGCCTTTGAGTACGGCGAGTCTGACTGGGTCCATGGAGCGGATTATGCGGCTGCTCGCCCGGGGCGCCGGCTCAGCCCCGGCGCGGCGGGGGAATCCCGTCCGGGGACTCGGCGAGGCGCGCGCGCAGCATCGGCAGCAGTCCGCCGTGGCCGAGGATCTCGCGCAGGAAGCCGGGCAGGGGTTCGCAATCGACCGGCGGGCCGCCGGCCGGTTCGAGGCGGGCGGCCTCGAGGTCCAGACGGGCGCGTTCGCCGTCGGCCAGACGGCCTGCGTCGTGGCTCACCAGAACCGGAAGTCCCAGGTTGATCGCGTTGCGGTGAAACAGCCCGGCGAAGCTCGGTGCGATCACGGCGGCGACGCCGAGGTGGCGCAGCACTGCGGCGGCCTGTTCGCGCGACGACCCGATTCCGAAGCGCTCGCCCGCCACGATGAGGTCACCGGCGCGCACCTCGTCCGCGAATTCGGCGCGTACGCGCGCCAGGCAGTGACCCGCGATGACGTCCAGCCCCTGCGACATGACCTGGCCGGGGGCGAGCGCGTCGGTGTCGACGTCGTCCGGCAGTCTCCAGATGCGTCCGCCGGCGGCGCCGGGCAGATGCGCGGCCGCGATCTCGCGCGGGTCGACCGCGGGTTTCGCCGGGCGATCGCCGTAGCCGCTCATCGGCCCGCTGCCGTCCGGGCGGAACCCGGCGGCCGTGATTCAGGCACCGAGAACCTCCCGTGGGTCGGTCAGCCGGCCGGCCACGGCGCTCGCGGCCACCGTCAGCGGCGATCCGAGCCACACACTGGCCGTCTCCGCGCCCATCCGGCCCCTGAAGTTGCGCGCCGTGCTGGAGATCACCCGGGCGCCTTCGGGGATGCTTCGTCCGTAACCCGCACAGGCGCCGCACGCCGACGGAAGCAGTTCGGCGCCGGCCTCGACGAGGACGCGCAGCACGCCCTCTCGCTCGGCCTGTTCGCGCTCGCGCACGCTCGCCGGAGCCAGCAGGAAACGGCATCCCGCGGCCACACGGCGGCCTCGCAGCACCCGCGCCGCCGCCCGGAGATCGACCAGCTTCGCGCCGGTACACGCACCGAGATAGGCGAGATCGACCCGTTCGCCGGCGCACTCACCGACGGGCACGGCATTGGCCGGGCTGTGCGGCAGCGCGACGTGCGGCGCGAGCGTGCCGGCGTCGAAGCGGTGCTCCTCGGCTTCGGCGCCGGGGTCACCGCGCCCGGCGCCGAGGTCGATCTCACCGGCAGGCACACCGGCGGCGAGCAGGGCGTCGCGCGTGGTGTCGTCGGCCTCGACCATCGCCGCCTGGGCGCCCAGTTCGGCGCCCATGTTCGACAGGGTCATGCGCTCGGCCATCGGCAACGCGGTGACCGCGCTGCCGGCGTACTCGACCGACTGGTAGCGGCCCCCGTTCATTCCGAAGCGAGCCAGCAGCATCAGCATCACGTCCTTGGCCATGACCCCGTCGGCGAGCCGTCCGTCGAACACGTAGCGAAGGGTCTCCGGGACTCGAAGCCAGATCGTCCCGGTGACGACCGCGGCCAGCATCTCCGTGGCACCGACACCGAACATGTAGGCCCCGAACGCGCCGCCGGTCGGCGAGTGCGAGTCACCGCCGATGCACAGCATGCCCGGACGCAGGTGGCCACGCTCGGGGAGCACCACGTGACAGATGCCCTGGCCGTCGTAGACGTGCGGCAGGCCGGTGGCGGCCGCCCAGTCCCGGGCGAAGCGCACGATTCGACGGCTCTCCTCGTCCTCCGCCGAGACGTAATGATCCAGCGCGAGCACCAGCCGGCCGGGATCGCGCACGGTGGCGCCGAGCGACTCGAGCATCGGCGCGAGCCGGCGGGGCCCGCTGGAATCGTGGAACATCGCCAGATCGATCTCGCAGGTCACGATCTCGCCCACGTCCACGTGCCTGCGGCCGCTCGCGCGCGCGATGATCCGCTGCGCGAGCGTCTGGGCGCCGCGGGCAGGACCGGACTGCCCGGGGGCTGTCGCGGGCCGCGTCATGGGCGGAAACGGTGCCGAGTCTTCATCCTGGATCGGAAGATAGCGCAGAACGACGTCCCCCTGCGCCGCAGCCACGCAACGGCCGCGGGACCGGGGTGTCGATGCTCGAGGTGCCGTGCGCCCGCGAAGGTATCCTCGGGGCTTCCGATGATGTCGGGAACGCCCGCGACACGTCCCTTTTCGCTGATGACGCAGCCGGTTCGCATGAATGCCTTCCACTCGTTCGCGTTCGTCGCGGCGCTGATCCTCGGCGCGGCCGGCGCATCCGCGGCCTGGGCGCACGGGCTCCGGCCGCCGGCCCTCGAAGACTGGCTGCGCGCCAACCGGCTCGAGGCCGCCGAGGTGGGTTTCGAGGTCCGCGATGCCGGGAGCGGGGAGGTACTGTTCGCCCGCAACGCCGAACGGGCCATCAACCCCGCCTCGCTCATCAAGTTGCTGCCGGTCACGGCGGCCCTGCGGACCCTGGGCCGGGACTTCGTCTGGCGCACCGCCTTCCACGTGTCCGCACCAGTCGCCGACGGCCGTCTGCGGGGTGATCTGGTCATGCGCGGCGACGGCGATCCGAAGTTCGTCATCGAGGATCTGACCGAACTGGTGGCCCGCATGCGCGCGCTCGGCCTGCAGACGATCGACGGGGATCTCGTGATCGACGACGGCCTGTTCTCGCTGCCGCCGCCGGGGCCCGTCTTCGACGGGCAGCCGCACGAGCCGTACAATGTCTATCCGAGCGCCGGTCTGCTGAACTTCAAGTCGACCAAGTTCGTGTTCACGCCGCACAAGAGCGGGGTCGACGTGGCGCTCGACCCGCCGCTCGCGGGCGTGGCCATTCGCAACCGGATGCGGACGACCGGCGGGCCCTGCCGGCACGGCGCCAACGGCGCGCGTCTCGCCCAGCGCGGCACCGACGCCGCGCCGGTCATCGTGGTGTCGGGCAACTACGCGCGTCGCTGTGGTCGGCGCTGGGCCTACTTTTCGGTGCTCGACCACCGCCAGTTCGCCGAGGCGTTCTTTCGTGCCGCCTGGGAAGCGGGCGGCGGACGCTGGCACGGGCGGGCCCGCATCGAGACCGGTGCCGTGGCCGCGCTGCCGGCGGAACTCCGCGAGCGCCCATGGATCGTGTGGGAGTCGCCGCGCGATCTCGCCTCGGTCGTCACCGACATCAACAAGTTCAGTAACAACGTCATGGCCCGGTTGCTGATGCTTCGTCTGGGCGCGGCCGTGCAGGGCGTCGGCGTGGACGAGGCGGGTGCGCGCGCGGCCGTGCTCTCACGTCTCGCGCTCGACGGATTCGACGTCTCTTCCGTGGTACTGGAGAACGGATCCGGGCTCTCGCGCAGTGCCCGTGTCGCGCCGGCGTTGCTCGGTCGCGTCCTGGTGGCCGGCGCCGGGTCGGACATGCCGTCCGACCCGGCGCCGATGGCCGCATCCGCCGCGCCCCTGGCGCCGGGTCTGCTCGCGGCCTCGCTGCCCGTGGTCGGCGAGGACGGGACGATGCGCTGGCGCCTGCGGGACCGGCCCGTGGCCGGCAATGCCTGGATCAAGACCGGCTCCCTGGACGGAGTGCGCGGGATCGCCGGCTACGTCCGGGCGCGTTCCGGGCGTTTGTACACGCTCGTGTTCATCGTCAACGATCCCCGTGCGCGTGCCGCGCTGGGGGTGCAGGACCGCCTGCTGGAATGGCTGTACGACGCGGGCTGAAGACGGGGCTTCACGCGTCACCCGCCATCGAGTCCGGTTTCCCGCAGGAGCGCCTCCACCCGTTCCTCCACCGCCCGGTCCATCGTGATCGGCCGGCCCCACTCGCGCTGCGTCTCACCGGGCCACTTGTTGGTCGCGTCGATGCCGATCTTGCTGCCCAGACCCGAGACCGGCGAGGCGAAGTCCAGATAGTCGATGGGTGTGTCCGAAACGAGGGTCGAATCCCGGGCCGGATCCACTCTTGTGGTCATCGCCCAGATCACGCTCTCCCAGTCGCGCACGTCCACGTCGTCGTCGCAGACGATAATGAACTTGGTGTACATGAACTGGCGCAGGAAACTCCAGATGCCGAACATCACCCGCTTGGCGTGGCCCGGGTACTGCTTGCGCATGGACACCACGGCCATCCGGTACGAACAACCCTCCGGCGGCAGGTAGAAGTCGGTGATCTCCGGAAACTGTTTCTGCAGGATGGGCACGAAGACCTCGTTCAATGCCACGCCGAGCATGGCCGGCTCGTCCGGGGGTCTGCCCGTGTAAGTGGTCAGATAGACGGGACGTTCGCGTGTCGTGATGCGCTCGATGGTGAACACCGGAAACCAGTCGATCTCGTTGTAGTAACCCGTGTGATCGCCGTAAGGGCCTTCGGGCGCCATCTCCCAGCCCGTGTCCGGGCGCGCGGGCAGCGCGCTGCCGGCCGGCAGACGTGCCAGCGCGGCCTCCTCGTGGCCGCGGGTCAGGCTGCCGTCCGGGTCGGGGTGGATGTGCCCCTCCAGAACGATCTCCGCCGAGGCCGGCACCTGCAGGTCGCCGACCCCGCATCGCGCGAGTGTGGTCCGCGCGCCGCGCAGCAGACCGGCGAACTGGTACTCGGACAGCGAATCCGGGACAGGCGTCACCGCTCCCAGAATCGTTGCAGGGTCGGCGCCCAGCACCACCGCGAGCGGGAACGGTGCGGCCGTCGCGCCGGCGGACCGCTGCCGCTGGACATGGTCACGG
>JAUIAI010000162.1 GCA_030425615.1 Gammaproteobacteria bacterium | reverse complement strand
CAGCGTCGGCGAATTCGTGTTGCCAGAGGTGATCGTGGGCATGACCGAGGCATCCGCGATCATCAGATCATCGATGCCGTGGACACAAAGCCTGGAATCCACCACCGAACCGGGATCAGAAGACGCTCCCATTCTGCACGTTCCCACCGGGTGAAAGATCGTGGTCCCGATATCCCCCGCGGCCTGCGCCAGCGCTTCATCGTCCACCTTCGCAGATCCCGGCAGGATCTCCTCGGGTTCGTATCGTTCGAGCGCCTTGCCGCTGACGATGCGCCGTGTCAGCCGGATGGAATCCGCCGCCACCTGACGATCTTCCGCAGTGGACAGATAGTTCGGCGAGATCACCGGCGGAGAGAAGGGATCCTCACTGCCGATATGAACCGCCCCACGGGAACTAGGACGCAAATTGCACACTGAAGCTGTAAAGGCAGGGAACGTGTGCAGCGGATCCCCGAACTTGTCCAGCGACAGCGGTTGCACGTGATACTCGACATTCGCGGCCTCCTGTCCGGGATCGGAACGCGCGAAGGCGCCGAGTTGACTCGGCGCCATCGTCAACGGACCGCGCCGCTGCGTCAGATACTCGACGCCCATCATTGCCTTGCCCCACAGGCTGTTGGCCTGCTGATTCAAGGTCTTCACACCCTTGACGCGGAAAATGGTCCGAAGCTGCAGATGATCCTGCAGATTCGCACCTACCCCCGGAAGCGATTTTCGAACCTCGATACCCAGCGACCCGAGGACGGAAGCGTCGCCCACTCCGGAGCGCTCCAGGACCTGCACCGATCCGATCGCCCCGGCGGCCAGCATGACACGCCCCCGGAACTCGAGAGCAGGTCCGCGCGCAGCACCTCGGGCGTTACCCCCGTCGACCGGAAGCACCCGAACGCCGACCGCGCGCAACCGATCATCTCCCTCCAGAAGTAAACGATCGACGTGAATGCCCGTTCTGACCACCAGATTGGGACGACGACGAACCGGCTCCAGAAAGGCCCTGGCAGCATTCCAACGCACACCGGAACGCTGGTTCACTTCGAAGTATCCACACCCGAAGTTGTCGCCCCGGTTGAAATCGTCCACCGAAGGAATGCCGGCTTCCTCAGCCGCCTTGCGAAACGCGTCGAGAATCTCCCAGCTCAGGCGCTGGCGCTCGACACGCCACTCGCCCCCGTGCCCGTGCAAAGGATCCGACTCGCCGCCGTCGAGCCGGTGATAGTCCTCGTGCTTCAGGAAGTAGGGAAGAACATCCTCCCAACCCCAACCGGGATTGTCGGCGGCCCAACGCGCGTAGTCGCCCCGCTGACCCCGCATGTAGATCATGCCGTTGATCGACGAACAGCCGCCCAGCACACGGCCTCGCGGGTACTTGATACGGCGCCCGTTGAGACCCGCCTCTTCCTGCGTCTCGAACAACCAGTCGGTACGGGGATTACCGATGCAGTACAGGTATCCGACCGGAATCCGGATCCAGACATAGTCGTCGGGCCCGCCGGCCTCGAGCAGGAGCACCCTGTGTGAAGGATCCGCAGAGAGTCGGTTGGCCAGCAGGCAGCCGGCAGTCCCCGCTCCCACGATGATCGTATCGAACCGCTCCTCGGCCACCTTCTCCCCCCCAACGACGCAACCCCGCGAGAACTCTACATGCGAGTTAGCGCTTACTCTTTCTGAAACAACCGCACACCGGATACCATTGCGCACGCCGGACGCACCCGCGGACAAGCACGAACGAATCGTCCGTGCCGCCCCCGGTGACAGGCCCGATCAGAGACCGGCGAGGCAGATGTATTTCACCTCGAGGTACTCGTCGATGCCCAGATGAGAGCCTTCCCGCCCGAGCCCAGATTGTTTGACCCCTCCGAACGGCGCGATCTCCGTCGACAGGATTCCGCTGTTGACACAGACCATCCCCGACTCGATGCCCTCGGCGACCCGGAAGATGCGCCCGACATCGCGCGCATAGAAGTACGACGCGAGCCCGAACTCCGTCGCGTTCGCCATCGCAACCGCCTCGTCGTCATCCTTGAAGCGGAACAGCGGGGCGACCGGCCCGAACGTCTCCTCCCGCGCAACCCGCATCTCCTGCGTCACGTTGCTGCGGATGGTGGGCTCGAAGAACAGACCCCCTAGCTCATGTCGCCGACCGCCGGTGACGACCTGAGCTCCCTTCTCCCGGGCATCCGAGATGTGTTCCTCGACCTTCTTCATTGCCGCCTCGTCGATGAGCGGCCCGATGGTCACGCCTTCCGTCGTACCGGGACCCACTTTGAACTCGGCGACCTTCGCAGCCAGCTTCTCGGCGAACGCGTCGTAGACAGCGTCCTGCACGTAGATCCGGTTCGCGCAAACGCAAGTCTGGCCCGCGTTCCGGTATTTCGACGCGAGCGCTCCGTCGACCGCGGAATCGAGATCGGCGTCGTCGAACACAATGAACGGCGCATTGCCCCCCAGCTCGAGCGAAAGCTTCTTGACCGTATCCGCGGACTGGCGCAGAAGGATCCTGCCAACCTCCGTGGAGCCCGTGAACGAAATCTTGCGCACGATCGGGCTCTGGCACAGCTCGAGTCCGATTTCCGGTGACTTGTCTTCGGCGCCGACGACGATATTGAACACGCCCGGCGGGAAGCCTGCCTCCTCGGCCAGTTGTGCGAGCGCCAGCGCGGACAGCGGCGTGGCTTCGGCGGGCTTGCAGACGGCCGTGCATCCTGCTGCGAAAGCAGGCGCCAGTTTGCGGGTGATCATCGCGATGGGGAAGTTCCAGGGCGTGATCGCCCCGCAGACGCCGATCGGTTCGCGCGTGACGAGAATGCGGCGGTCGTTCGCATGCGTCGGGACGATCTCTCCGTACGCCCGCTTGCCTTCTTCCGCGAACCACTCGACGAACGAGGCCCCGTAGGCCACCTCGCCCTTGGCCTCGGCCAACGGTTTGCCCTGTTCGCTCGTCATCAGCAGAGCCAGATCGTCTCCGTGCGACATGATGAGGTCGTACCAGCGCCGCAGGATCACCGCGCGCTCCTTGGCCGTCTTGCGTCGCCAGGCGGGAAGCGCATCACGAGCCGCTTCGATGGCCCGCCGCGTCTCCGCCGCGCCCATGTCGGCGACCTCGGCAATCGTCTCGCCCGTGGCAGGATTGGTCACCGCGAAGCGCGCACCGCTTCCCGCGGGCACCCACTTGCCACCGATGTAACCGTCATGGCGCATCAGCGCCGAGTAGGACATCGAAACTCCCATCATGAACTCCTTGATTCGCGGTTGGAGCGGCGAAGCCGGAAACAGGTCACCGCCCTGAGCGCCGGGCCGACCATTCCGGTCGGCCAAGGCGGATTCTCTTTGCCGGCACGACTCCCGGGACACAGGGCCCGCCCGGAAAACCCGAGCGACCGTCGGCCGGCGGCATTACTTCATGGTCGGCATCACGAACTCGGCACCGGAACGGATTCCGGTGGGCCAACGCTGCGTCACGGCCTTGTAGCGGGTGTAGAAGCGTACTCCCTCAGGGCCGTGGATGTGGTGATCGCCGAACAGCGAGGACTTCCACCCACCGAACGAGTGGAAGGCCATCGGAACGGGAATGGGTACGTTCACCCCCACCATGCCGATCTGCACCCGGTTCGCGAACTCGCGCGCTGCGTCGCCGTCGCGCGTGAAGACCGCGGCGCCGTTGCCGAACTCGTGCGCGTTGACGAGCTGCACGGCCTGCTCGAACGTTTCCACCCGGACGACTCCGAGGACCGGGCCGAAGATCTCCTCGCGGTAGATACGCATCTGCGGGGTGACATGATCGAACAGACAACCCCCGAGGAAGAATCCTCCACCCTCGACGCTCGCCGTCCGGCCGTCGACCACGAGCTGCGCGCCCTCGTCTACCCCGATATCGACATACGAACGAACCTTCTCGAGATGGGCGCCGGTGACCAGCGGACCCATTTCCGCACCCTCGGCCATTCCGTCCGCCATGCGGATGCCTGGCACGCGTGCTGCCAGCCGTTCCACGAGCGCATCGGCCACTCCGCCCACCGCCACGGCGATCGAAACTGCCATGCAACGCTCACCGGCCGAACCATATGCCGCGCCGATCAGGGCGTCGACCGCCTGATCGAGGTCGGCATCCGGCATCACGACCATATGATTCTTGGCACCGCCCAGGGCCTGCACCCGCTTGCCCGCGGCACCGGCCGTTTCGTGGACATAGCGGGCAATGGGCGTGGAGCCGACGAAGCTGACGGCATCCACCCGCGGATCGGTCAGCAACCGGTCCACGGCGTGCTTGTCCCCATGGACGACGTTGAACACTCCGTCCGGCAGACCCGCCTCCCTGAGCAACTCCGCCACGAACAAGGACGCGGACGGATCCCGCTCCGAAGGCTTGAGCACGAACGTGTTGCCGCAGGCCAGCGCGACCGGGTACATCCACATGGGCACCATGACCGGGAAATTGAAGGGCGTGATGCCGGCACATACGCCCAGGGGCTGACGAATCGAGTACATGTCGATTCCGGTGCCGACCTGCTCGCTGTACTCCCCTTTGAGAAGCTGAGGAATACCGCAGGCGAACTCCACGACTTCGAGGCCGCGCGTGATCTCGCCGTGGGAATCGCTGAACACCTTTCCGTGCTCACGGGTGACCAACTCTGCGAGCTCGTCGGCATGCTCCTCCACGAGCGCCTTGAATCTGAACATGACCCGCGCGCGCCGCAGGGCCGGCGTCGCGGCCCAGCCCGGGAATGCGGCGCGCGCAGCGTCCAGAGCCTGGTCGAGCTGGGCATCGGTCGCAAACACCACCTGGCGTGCAACCTCGCCCCGGGCGGGGTCATAGACCGGCATCGAGCGGGCGTCGGCCGAGGGCGCGACCGCCTTACCGTCGATCCACTGGCCGACGTGCGTTGCTTTCAACATGGCGACCTCGTTGCGTCCCATCGGAATCTCCTGTTCGTACTTGATTGCGGTCGATCCGCCATTGTTGCAGACTGCGCGGGCTCTTGCCCATCCGCCACCCGCGCCCGACCCGCCCATGAATCCGCCCAGAAGAGCCGTCGCCGTCACCCTTGGCGATCCAACCGGGATCGGACCCGAGATCGTGATGCGCGCGCTGCAGGACCCGGCGCGCGCGGACCACGCCATCGTCGTGGGTGATCCCGACACCGTGACGGACACGGCCAGGCGCCTCGGTCTTAGACCGCCGCCGCACATCGAGGCCGTCTCGCGGAACACCTCAGCGGCTTTCGAGCCGGGCCGTCCTTCGGCGGCCAGTGGGGACAGCGCCTTCCGGGCCGTGGTACGCGCCACGGAATTGCTCGCCACGGGCCGGGCGGCCGCCATCGCCACGGCGCCGTTGTCGAAGCTCTGGATGCAGTCGGCCGGACATGACTTTCCGGGCCATACCGAACTGCTCGCCAACCTCGCGGGTGGCGTCCCCGTCCGCATGATGCTGGCCAGCCCGCGCCTGCGGGTGGTCCTGGTCACCATCCACGTCCCGCTGCGGGTGGCGATCGACAGCCTGTCGCACGAATCGATCACGCAGACCCTGCGGATCGCCGAAGCCGGTCTCCGCACCTTCGGAATCGAACGTCCCCGCCTGGCGGTTGCCGGCCTCAACCCGCATGCCGGGGAGTCCGGGCTGTTCGGCCGTGAAGAGATCGAGATCGTCGCACCCGCCGTGGAGGCGGCCCGCGCCCTCGGCATCGATGCCGAGGGGCCGTTGCCACCCGACACTGTCTTCATGACGGCCGCCACGTCCCGGCGCTATGACGCGGTCGTGGCCCTTTATCACGACCAGGGGCTCATCCCCGTGAAGCTCGATGGTCTGGACCAGGCGGTGAACATCACCCTCGGGCTTCCGTATGTGCGAACCAGTCCCGACCACGGCACAGCCTTCGACATCGCCGGACGAGGTGTCGCGGATCCGAGAAGCATGATCGCGGCCATCGACATCGCCAACGCGAGCCGCTCGCTCTCGGAGCCCTGAACCCGGCGGTCGCACCAGCACCCCGGACCGGGAACCGGGGGGATATCAACCCGTTCGCGGATCCGCCGGCGGGCGGGCGCCGAGTCTGCCATGTGCCAGGTAGGCCATCCCGTACTGCGCGGACGTCACCGCCAGATCGGGCACCCAGTCAAGAACGTGCCGCCAGGGCCGGGCCATACCGGCCGCGGATCCGTTGTACGCCAGGTTCTTCACGTACGCGTACAGATTCAGCGGGCCCACCCACCAGGGCATGAACTTCACCCCGGCCAGCGAGACCCGCGCGCCGTCGCGCGCATTTCCGAACAACGCGGACAGCGCAGTGCGAGACTGGCAGATATCGTGCGTATAGTTGAACAGCAGCGCGTCGACCGGCTCGTCCAGCACCAGCTCGTG
>JAUIAI010000161.1 GCA_030425615.1 Gammaproteobacteria bacterium | reverse complement strand
GCCGCAGCTTTTTCGGTCCGCTGGGCCGGCACCGCTGGAGCGAGCAGCAGACGAGCCCGTTCGAGCAGATGCGCGTCATGGATCCGGCGCCCGACGCGAGACTGCTCGACGACATCCTGGCCAGCGCCCGCAAGGTGATGCCTGCGTTCGAGCACGCGGCCGTGGCCGAACGCTGGGCCGGCATGATCGACGTGATGCCCGACGAAGTGCCGGTGATCGACCGGGTGCCGTCGCTGCCCGGTCTCACGCTGGCCACGGGGTTCAGCGGCCACGGGTTCGGACTCGGGCCGGGTGCGGGTCTGCTCGCCGCGCAGATCGCGTCCGGGCGCGAAACGGCGGTTTCGCCCGAGCCGTTCAGGCTGGCGCGCTTCGGCGTCTGAGCATGGGCGGGTACCTCAGGGGGCGTTCACCTCGTGCGATCTGATCCCACGGCAAACGGTGCCGAAGTATTGATCGTCGGCGGCGGTGTGGTCGGACTGTCGGTCGCCTACGGGCTGCTGGCGCGGGGACGTTCGGTCATCGTCGTTGACGAGGGTGATCGCGCCTGGCGCGCATCACGGGGCAATTTCGGGCTCGTCTGGGTGCAGGGCAAAGGATTGCAGGCGCCGCACTACGCACGTTGGACGAGTGCGTCGGCACAGGCCTGGCCGGCATTCGCCGAGGAGTTGCGCGAGCTGGTTGGAATCGAGGTCTCCCTGAAGCAGCCGGGTGGGCTCAGTCTTCATCTGAGCGATGACACGCTCGCGGCCAGGGCAGGGCAATACGAGGCGCTTCGGCAGGCCTTGGGGGACGACTATCCGTTCGAGCGCCTCGACGGTGCGCAAGCACGTGACCTCGAGCCGGCACTGGGCCCCGAGGTCCGTGGCGCGCTGTTTCACCCTCACGACGGGCACGTGAACCCGTTGCGCCTGCTGCGCGCTCTGGCCGCAGCCGTGCTGCGGTCAGGCGGCCGGCTGGATGCCGGCGCACCCGTGGAGTCGATTTCCCCGGAGTCAGCCGGATTTTCGGTGCGTCGTGCCGATGGCCGTACGGTGCGTGGCGACCGGCTCGTGCTGTGCGCCGGTCTGGGCTCCGCGCGTCTGGGGCCGATGGTCGGGCTCAAGGCGCCCGTACGTCCGCAGCGCGGGCAGGTACTGGTCACCGAAAAGGTCGCGCCCTTGTTGTCCCGGCCGACGAACCTCGTCCGGCAGGTCGATGAGGGCAGCATCCAGATCGGTGATTCCAAGGAGGAGGTGGGCTTCGACGACGAGGAGACCATCGACACGCTGGCTACGATCGCACGTCGGGCCGTACGCCTGGTTCCGGCACTGGCACAGGTTCCGCTGGTGCGATCCTGGGGAGCCTTGCGGGTGATGTCGCCGGACGGTCTGCCGATGTACCAGCATTCTCACGAGCATCCGGGCGCTTCACTCGTCACCTGCCACAGTGGTATCACGCTGGCGGCCGTTCACGCGCGAAGGATCCCGGCCTGGCTGGAGGCCGACGACGACGCGCCGGATCTCTCGCTGTTCACGGAGGACCGTTTCGATGACCTTCACGCGACTGCCTGAGGGTCGCGGCGGACCTTCCGCCGACGCGCCCACGCTGAGCATCGAGGTCGATGGCCGAGCCGTCGAGGCACGGGCGGGCGAGTCCGTGGCCGTGGCGATGCTCGCGGCAGGGGTGCTGCGTTTTCGTACGGCGCCGGCCAGCGGGGCGCCGCGTGCGCCGTTCTGCATGATGGGTGCCTGTTACGAATGTCTGGTCGAGATCGACGGGCGTCGGCAGCAGGCCTGTATGACGCCGGTGGCCGCAGGCCTGCGGGTGGTGACCGGTCAGGGTCTGCCTGCTCTGCGGCGGGCCGACACGGCAGTCCCGCCACGGCCATGAGCGATCTGACGGACGTGATCGTGATCGGCGCCGGGGCCGCCGGTCTGAGTGCAGCTTCCGTGCTTGCCGAGGCCGGCCGCGACGTGCTCGTGCTCGATGAGCAACCGGAGCCCGGCGGGCAGATCTATCGCGCCGTGGGTTCGAGTGAGGCGTCGCGCCGGGCGGTGCTCGGAAGCGGTTATGTCCGGGGCGCCGCGCTGGTGGCGCGGGCCCGCGCCAGCGGGGCCCGGTTCGTGGAGCAGGCAACGGTCTGGCGCGTGGATGCCGACGGCAGCGTCTGCTATTCGCGCGATGGTCGGGGGTATCGGATTCGCGCCCGGCATCTGGTCGTGGCCACCGGTGCGCTGGAGCGCCCGGTGCCGCTAGCCGGTTGGACGCTTCCGGGGGTCATGACGGCGGGGGCGGCGCAGATCATGCTCAAGACCGCCGGTCTGGTCGGCACCGACGCCGTGCTCGTAGGGTGCGGACCCTTGCTCTACCTGGTGGCCGGCCAGATGGCCCGCGCCGGCGCGCCGCCGAAGGCGCTGGTCGAAGTCAACGCGGATGACCACTGGCGAACGGCGCTCGCCGGACTGCCCGGCGCCATTCGTTCCTGGCCGGTACTGGTCGAGGGGCTCGGAATGCTGGCCGAATTGCGCCGGACAGGAATCCGCCGCCATACCGGAGCGCGCTCGATCCGACTCGAGGGCGACGAGCGTGCGCGGGCCGTGACCTTCGTCGATTCCCGGGGCCGGCCTCAGAGTATCGGGTGTGAACTCGTGCTGTTGCACGCGGGCGTGGTTCCGAATATCCAGATCACTTCCTCGCTGGGACTCGAGCACGACTGGGACGAGCGGCAGGCGTGTTTTCGTCCGCGGGTGGGGCGAGACGGGCAGACCTCGCTCGATCGCGTCTGGGTGGCCGGCGACGGTGCGGGCATCATGGGCGCCGCTGCGTCCGCGATCTCCGGGGAACTGGCGGGCATGGCCGTGCTGGAAGCGCTCGGTAATGCGGTGCAGAGGCGTCACCGCGAAGCGGCGGAAGCGGCCCTTGCGCGGGAAGCACGCGTGCGTCCGTTCCTGGACGCGTTGTATGCGCCGCCGATGTGGCTGCGGCGGCCGGAGGGCGACACCATCGTCTGCCGCTGCGAGGAGGTGGGCGCCGATGCCATCCGTGGCTACGCCCGCCTCGGCTGCAACGGCCCGAACCAGACCAAGGCTTATGGCCGGCCCGGCATGGGCCCGTGTCAGGGGCGGTACTGCGGGCTCATCGTGACCGAACTGCTGGCACAGGAGAATGGCAGCACACCGGCCGAGACCGGTTACTACCGGATTCGGTCGCCGCTCAAGCCGATCACTGTTGGCGAGATGGCCGATCTGGCCGGGTCCGTCGAGTCGGATTGACGAGCGGGCATCAACGGATCAGCGGGCGTACCACCAGCGTCTGCAGGACGGTGGCCAGCGGGCCGGCCTCGTCGAACAGTTCGGCCTCGGCCAGGCCGATGCCGGCCGGCTGCCAGTGCGAGCGGGCGGCCGAACCCAGCCAGGCGGCATTCGACACCCGGTGCCGGACGATGGTGAGGTCGGCGTTCACGAAACTGTAGTCGTCGACCTCGGCGTTGCGGGAGGTGCCGTTGCCGCAATCCGCCAGCGGACAGAGCCGCTCGAAGGAAGACGGCGTTTCTCCGGCGACGATGGCGGGAGCCTTCATCCAGAGCGTCGTCGGCCCCGGACGCGTTGTCTGCGTCTCCGGGATCAGTACCTGGACATGGTCCGAAAAGCACGGCAGCCCGTGAACCGTACGGGTCACAGGGAAGGGCGCGGGGCGTGCGTCGACCGTTCGCCTGACGACCACCGGGGCCGTTGGCGGCCGTCCGATGTCGAGCGGCCGGATGAGCATGCCCACCGCAGTGGCGCAGACGCGGTCGTCGATCCCGCTGACGGTGGCTTGAACGTGTGCCACCGTGCGCCCGACGCGCAGCGCGCGGGCCTCGACCCTGAGGCCGGCCAGCGGAGGCGGCGCGATCAGTTCCACAGTGAGGCGGGTGAGCAGCCGCTCAGAGCCCTGGCAACGCTCCATTGCCCGGGCGATCAGGCCGATGACCGGGCCGGCGTGACAATGATCCGCAGACCAGGGGCCGCGGGCCGCGGCCGTCCCCACGAAGACGTCGCCGTCGGTCTCGAAGAATGCCTCAAAGGGGTTCGTCATGGGCAAAGGGGCTGCGCGCGTGTCAGCGTGATTCGTGCCAGATTCGTTTGGGAACAATGGCCGGATTATCCGGGACCCTATCGAAGCGTCGGACCACCATGCGATCGAGCCCTTTTATCCATCGGCGATTCGGCTGGGCGACCCTGCTGCTGTCCGTCGGGCTGCTGGGCGGGTGCGGCGAGTGGTATCTGTCCACCGGTTCGTTCTGTGTGTCCGACTCGGGTTGGCGGGTACGCCTGTTCGTCGTAGATTCGTTCGGCGTCGGCATTGGCAACGCCCGGGTGGTGTACACGCTCGACAGCGGGCCGGGAGACACCCTGGTCTGCGACTCCACCGGCTATTGCGACTGGGTGGTGAACCGACAGGGCCTGCTGACGATCTCGGTGGTCAGTCTGGGCTACGGCCCCGGCGCCGCCCAGATCCGCCTGAGCGGCGACCCCTGCCGGGTGGTGCCGCCGAGGACGACGGTCTATCTGACGCGGCTCTGACCGGCTGTCCGGCCCTGCTCACGCGGCAGAGCGGAAGGGGTGGTGCCGCCGCTCGTCCAGCGTCATCTTCGCCACCTGACCGTCCTTCATGACGCAGACGATGCGCGCCGGATCCTGCAGTACCCGGATGTCCGCCAGCGGGTCGCCGTCGACGAGGATCAGATCCGCCAGATAGCCCTCGCGCACCTGGCCCAGCTCGCCATCGTGACCCATCAGCTGGCCGCCCCAGTGGGTGCTGGCCATGATCGCCTCCATGGGCGACATGCCCAGATAGCGCACGAAGTGTTCGAGGTCGCGGGCGTTCGTGCCCACAGGGTTCCAGGCGAAGCCGTAGTCGCCGCCCGGGAGGACGCGAACGCCGGCGCGCAGCAGTTGCTGCATCACACGTACGCCGCCTTCGAGGGAGTCCTGAACGCCCATCTCGACCGCCATCTCACGGGTGACCCCCCAGGCGGATGCCTCGTTCAGCGTGGTCACCTGGATGCCCAGCGCGGGGGCGACGAAGATCCTGTCGCGGTGCGCCTCGAGCATCGCGAGGGCCTCGTCGTCGGCGTAATTGGCGTGATAGATGATGTCGGCGCCGTGTTTCAGACTCCATTTGACCGACTGCGACGAGCGCGCGTGAACGGCCACGTGTACGCCGTGCGTGAGCCCGACCTCGCACACGGCGGCGATCTCGGCCTCCGTCATGCAGGTGACCTGTGCCCGGTTGTGCGGAACGAATTCGTCGCCCGAAGGGTTCATCTTGAGTGTGTCCACTCCCTCGCGGACCATCATGCGGGAGACCTTGCGGAACTCGTCCGCGCCGTCGCAGACGATGGCGAAGCTCAGACGCTCCAGGTGATCCATGCTGACGTCGCCGAGTCCGGCTGTCGGCGTGAGCTCCGGAGAGGCCGCCTTCATCCGCGGCCCGGGGAACTGACCGGCGTTGATGGCGTTGCGCACGACGATGTCGGCACGCTTGCGGGCCGATGCAGCGCTGAACAGACTGGTGAATCCGTTCATGAGCATCAGCTCGGCGTTCTTCAGGGTGCCGAACGCATGCTCTTCCGGCGGAATCTCGCCGACCTGCTCGACCCGTTCGAAGTTCAGGAACGTGGGGTGGGCGTGGGCCTCGACGAGGCCCGGCATCAGGGTGGCGCCGTTGGCGTCGACCACGGTCTGGGCGCCGTGGCCGATGCCGCCGCCGATCGAGGTCGCGCCGCCGCCGTAGCCGGATCCGTAGGCGCCGCCCGTGCCACCGCCCCCCGCGAACCTGTGCACCCGGGCGATGCGGTTGCCGTCGACGAGCACGTCGGCGCGGTACGGGTTCTCGCCCGTGGCATCCAGTACGCGGGCGTTCTTGATCAGCGTCGTCGTCATGGTGGTCTCCAGAGTTGGACCCGGCGAGGTGTTCAGGGTATCAGCAGATTGGCCCCGGATCCGCCCCGGCTCTCCAGCCAGCGGTGGGCGTCCGCGGCCTCGGCCAGGGGGAAGCGCCGGCCGATGTGGGGCTTCAGCGTGCCGCGGCGCAGGGCCTGAAACACGCGATCCGCGCCCGTCGCGAGATCGCTTCTCGAGGCTGTGTAGTCCGAGAAGTTGGGCCGGGAGATGGTCAGCGAGCGTTCCGCGAGGCTGTCGATGTTCCAGGTTCCGATGTCGCCGGACGCCTGGCCGTAGCTGATGACGTGACCGCGCGCACCGCACGCGGCCACGGAGCCTGCGAATGTCGCCCGGCCGACGCCGTCGATGACCAGATCGACGCCGCGACCGTCCGTGAGCGCCCGGCAGGCCTCTACGAAGTCGGTCTCGCGGTACTCGATCACCGCATCGCAGCCGTTCTCGCG
>JAUIAI010000160.1 GCA_030425615.1 Gammaproteobacteria bacterium | reverse complement strand
CCGAGGTGGGCGCCGGTTCGGACGTCTCGTCGATCAAGACCACCGCACGCAAGGACGGCGACGACTACGTCATCCGGGGCGGCAAGATGTGGACCACCAACGGGACCCAGGCCGACTGGATCTGTCTGCTGGCCAACACCGGTGAAGGCAACCCGCATCGCAACAAGAGCCTGATCTGCGTGCCCATGAACGAGCCCGGCGTGCAGGTGGCCAGGAAGCTGCGCAAGGCCGGCATGCATTCGTCCGATACGGCGCAGCTCTTCTTCGACGACGTTCGCGTGCCGCAGCGCTACCGCATCGGCGAGGAAGGCATGGGGTTCGTCTACCAGATGATGCAGTTCCAGGAGGAGCGCCTGTGGGCGGCCTCGCGCTGGACCGCGGGTGAACGAATCATCAACGACACGATCAACTACCTGCGCGAGCGGGAGGCCTTCGGGCGCCCGCTGCTCGACAACCAGGTCGTCCATTACAAGCTCGCAGAACTGCGCACCGAACTAGAGGCCGTCCGCGCGATGCTGTACCGCGCCACCGAACTCTACGTGGCCGGTGAGGATGTCACCCAGCTGGCCTCGATGTGCAAGCTCAAGGCCGCACGCACCGCGCGCGAGATCGCCGACTGGTGCGTACAGTTCTGGGGAGGCATGGGCTACATCGAGGAGACCCACGTGAACCGGTTCTGGCGCGACACCCGGCTGGGCTCGATCGGGGGCGGCGCGGACGAAGTCATGATGGGCATCATCGCCAAGACGATGGGAATTCTTCCCCGTGGCCGCTGACCTTGCCACGCCACCCGTCGGCGAGCCCCGGCGCCCCCGGAACGCGGGACGCCTGCGCCCGTTCCGACGTCTGCTCGTGGCGAATCGCGGAGAGATCGCCTGCCGGGTGATCCACGCCGCGCGCTCGCTCGGGCTGTACACGATCGCCGTCTACTCTGCTGCCGACCGGAACGCCCGCCACGTGACCCTGGCCGACGAGTCGCACGAACTCGGTGCGGCCCAGCCCGGCGCAAGTTATCTGAATCTGGATGCCCTGATGACGCTGGCGACCCGGGTCGGCGCGCAGGCCCTGCATCCGGGCTATGGATTCCTGTCCGAGGACCCGCGCCTGCCGGAGGCCTGTGATGCCCGCGGGATCGTGTTCGTCGGGCCGGACGCGGACGCCATGCGTGCGCTGGGCAACAAGGCCGCCGCCAAACATGTGGCCCGGTCCGCCGGCGTGCCCTGCCTGGGCGAGCCGCTCGACGGCGACCCCGCCACGCGTGACGATGCGCTGGCCGTGATTGCCGAGCGTACCGGCTACCCGGTCATGATCAAGGCGGCAGCAGGCGGCGGGGGCCGCGGTATGCGCCGGGTGGACGAGCCGCGGGCGCTCGCCGACGCCGTCGCCGAAGCCCGCGCCGAGGCGCTGGCCGGTTTCGGTGACGACCAGCTCCTCATCGAACCCTGGATCACGGACGCGCGCCACGTCGAGATCCAGGTGCTGGCCGACGGCCACGGCAACGTGCTCCACCTCGGCGAGCGGGACTGCTCGACCCAGCGGCGCCATCAGAAGATACTCGAGGAAGCCCCCGCTCCCGGTGTCGATGACGCCCTGCGCGGCCGGATGGGCGAGGCCGCCGTCGCCCTGGCGCGCTCGGTGGGCTACGTCGGGGCCGGGACGGTGGAGTTCCTGTTGCGGGAGGACGGCCGGTTCCACTTCCTGGAGATGAATACGCGGCTGCAGGTCGAGCATCCGGTCACGGAGGCCGTCACCGGCATCGACCTGGTGTGCTGGCAGCTGCGCATCGCCCGCGGAGAGCGGCTGGACTTCACCCAGGCGGACGTGCGCATCACCGGCCACGCGATCGAAGCCAGGCTTTGCGCCGAGGACCCGTCGCAGGACTTCCTGCCTGCCAGCGGACCGATCGCGTCGTGGCAATTCCCGACCCTGCCCGGCCTGCGCGTCGATCACGGGCTCGCGCGGCCTGCGCAGGTCAGTCCGTTCTACGACTCCATGATCGCCAAGCTCATCGCCCACGGCGAGACCCGTGAGATCGCGCGCGCGCGCCTGGCCACCGCCCTGCGGGATACCCGGCTGCACGGCCCTGCGACCAACCGCTCCTTCCTCCTGGACTGCCTGGACCACCCGAGATTCGCGGCGGCGCAACTGAACACCCAGTGGCTCGCAGAAGCCATGCCGAGCCTTCAGGACGACCCGGTCGGAACACGCGCCTGGGCCGTCGCCGCGGCCCTCTGGGTCGACTCGCTTTCGACGGGGCACGGAATCATGGCGGGACTCTCGCCCACGGCAACCGGGCCCGGCGCGCGCCTGGATCTGCAGTGCGGCGAAGTGCGCCGGACCGTCGCCGTGTCCTGGCGGGCCGGTATCGACGGCACGCGGGAGGCGGATGTCCGCCTCGATGCCGTCGAACACCGGCTGTGCTGGCGGGCGGGATCGAACCGGATCTGCGTCGACGGATCCACCCTGTGCACGGACTTCACCCGTCGGGGCGATCTCGCCTGGCTCGGGCTCGACGGCCGCGACCGCCGGTTCGAGCGGCACACCGGGCTGGAGCGCGGCGACACCGTCGCTGGCGCCGACGGCATGATCGAAGCCCCGATGCACGGCCGGATCGCGGGCGTCGAGGTTGCCGTGGGCGCGGCCGTCGAACCCGGCCGGCTGCTGATGACCATCGAGGCGATGAAGATCGCCCACCGTATCGAGGCGCCCCTGGCGGGCGTCGTCGCCGAGTGCCTGGTGGCCCCCGACCACCAGGTCACCCCCGGCACCCTGCTGATGCGGATCGAACCCCTCCCGTCGAAGGAACCCCAGTGAACTCTCCCGTCCTCTACGCGGCGGCCGACGCCGTCGCCACCATCACCCTGAACCGCCCTGAAAGCCTGAACGCGATGTCGGTCGACCTGGTGGCCGGCCTGCGCGAGGCCGTCGAATCCGCCGCTGCCGACGACGCCGTGCGCGCCGTGCTGATCACCGGCAACGGCCGCGGTTTCTGCTCCGGGGCCGATCTCGCGGAAGCCTCGAATCGCAAGGCCGGCGAAACCGCGGGCAAGGCGCTGCGCGAGCGCTACAACCCGCTGATCCTCGGCATCCGACGCATGCCGAAGCCGGTGATCAGTGCGGTCAACGGCGTCGCGGCGGGTGCCGGAATGAGCCTGGCCCTGTCGGCGGATATCGTGCTGGCCGCCCGCAGCGCCACGTTCCTGCAGGCGTTCGCCCGCATCGGCCTGGTGCCCGATGCCGGCAGCACCTGGCTGCTCGACCGCTACGCGGGCAGCATGCGCGCCCGTGCGCTGGCCATGCTCGCCGAGAGGATCCCGGCCGAGCAGGCGCGCGAATACGGCCTCGTCTGGCAGGTACACGACGACGAGGCCCTCATGCCCGCCGCGCTTGAGCTCGCCACCCGACTGGCGCAGATGCCG
Organism: Gammaproteobacteria bacterium; assembly: GCA_030425615.1. GTDB lineage: Bacteria > Pseudomonadota > Gammaproteobacteria > Burkholderiales > Burkholderiaceae_E > JAUIAI01. The sequence continues at coordinate 2,955 of JAUIAI010000160.1, read as the reverse complement.
ACGCGGGCCCTCGGGCTGATCAAGCAGACGCTGGACGCCGCCGCCGGGAACTCACTGGTCGAGCAACTCGAGGTCGAGGCCGACGCCCAGGTCGCCGCGCAACAGGGCGAGGACTTCAAGGAGGGCGTGCGCGCGTTCCTGGAGAAGCGTCAACCGAAGTTCACCGGCCGATGACCGCCTACGACCCCAGCCTGCACAAGCCCCGCTCCGCTGCCGAACAGAAGAAGATCGAAGCCGCCGTCCGGGACCTGTTCGACGAGCGCATCAGCTTCAACAAGCACCTGGGCATGCGCGTCGATGAACTGACGTCCGATCACGTCAGCATCGTGTTCGACATGCGTCCGGAACTGGTCGGCCACTATCTGTACGGCCAGCTGCACGGCGGCGTGACCTCCGCGGTGCTGGACGCCACTGGCGGGCTGGCCTGCATGTGGGGCATCGTCGAGAAATACAGGCACGAAGACGCCGAGACGGTCATGCACCGCTTCGGCCGCCTCGGCACGGTCGATCTGCGGGTCGACTATCTGCTCAAGGGGCTGGGCGAGCGGTTCACCGCCACCGCACGGATCGTCCGGCTGGGCGGCCGGATCGCCTGGACGCGCATGGAGCTGCACGCGGACTCCGGCGCACAGGTGGCGGCCGCAGCCGGGGCGTACATCGTCAGCTAGGGGAGCGTCGGCGGCATTGCTGCGCCGCAGCTTTGCCGCCGTTCTCCTCCGGTGATATCTTCGCGCCACTTTCGGAGGAGACACCAAGATGATCACCCTGTTCCGGGCAGTCGCCACGGCTGCCTGCGTCGTTCTCACGGCCACCGCCGTGGCGGCGGACAAGCCGGTCACGCTGCGGTTCACGTCCAATGCGCCGGCGAAGTCGCCGTGGGCTGAGCAGATCACGCAGTTCGCCAAGGACGTCGCCGAGGAGAGCGGCGGCTCGATCACCATCGAGCCCTTCTTCGCCGGTCAGCTCGGCAACGAACAGGACACCGTGCAGCAGGTGGCACGCGGACGCATCGACATGGGCGCGTTCTCCACGGGATCCGTGTCGCTCCTGGTTCCGGAACTCCAGGTGTCGATCATCCCCTTCCTCTACGACAGTGCCGCCCAGTCCGACTGCGTCATGGACAACCACCTGCGTCCCGCCTTCGCCGATCTGCTCGGCCAGAAGGGTCTGAGACTGCTGTCCGTGGGCGAGGTCGGTCAGATAGACCTGGTCGGCAAGCGCCCGTTCGTCACGCCGGAAGACATTTCCGGCATCAAGGCCGTGGGCTACACCAAGAACCAGTCGATCATGTGGGAGTCGCTCAGTGCGAGTTCCTCCTTCGTGGGCGTTCCCGACTGGTCCTCCGCCCTGCAGACCGGGCTGGTCGACGTCACCGGTTCACCCATGGCGCTCTACGTGCCGTCCGGGCTGAACAAGGTCGCCCCCGTACTGTCCGTGGTCAACCTCTGGAACACGCAGGCCCTGTGGGTGATGGGCGAACGTATCCATTCGCGCCTGTCCGCCGACCAGCAGGCCGCGCTGCAGCGCGCGCTGGACAAGCAGCCCTCCTCGGCGCAGCGGGCCAAGATCCGTGGTCTCGAGGAAACCCTGCGTCAGGCTCACGTCAAGGGCGGTGGCACGATCGCCAAAGCCTCCGCAGAGCAGCGCGCAGCGCTCGTCGACGCGGTCTCGAAGTCCTGGCCTGCGATGGTCGAGGCTGCCGGCGGGGAGGCCCAACGCCTGTTCGACCTCGCGATCGAAGGCAAGAAGAACTGCCCGGCGGGCTGATCACCGCGCCGCCCCGGTCCACCATGACGAGCGCGCCCGCAGCGCCGCCCGCCGTCGCGCGCCTGGCCCGCGGCTGGCACCGGGCCGAGTGCTGGATCGCCATCGTGGCGTTCAGCCTGATCGCGGTGCTGCTGATGCTGGACGTGCTCGGGCGCGAGGTTCTGGGCCCGCTGCTGCACGGGCTCGGATTCCAGCCTGGCAGCACCGGCATCCAGGGCGCACAACGGGCCGCCGTCTATGCGCTGGTGGTCGGATCATTCTGCGGGGTGGGCATCGCCACGGCCACCTCGGCGCATCTCGTGCCCAGGGTCGCCTTCTCGTGGCTGCCTGACCGATGGGATCCCGTGGTGAGCCGGGTCGCCGATGCCTTCACGGGCTGCTTCCTCCTGGGAGTTGCCTGGTACGGGCTGCAGTTCGTGCTCGCCTCGAAGGAGATCGGCATGCGCGCACCGGTGGTCGGCTGGGAGGTCTGGCCGTTCCAGCTCGCGATCCCCGCCGGCTTCGTTTCCGCGTCGCTGCGCTATTTCCTGTTCGCCACCTGGCCGGGTCTGAAGCCGCCGCCACCGGAGTTCCAGGAATGACACCGCGGCCATGAGTAAGGCCCTGCTCCCGGGTCCGGGCCGCACCGGTCGGAGCCGGCCCGAACCCGGAAAATCGCCCGGCGAAAGGATGAGTTCCGAGTGAGTGCCCTGCTCCTGTTGGCCATCGTACTGGCGCTGCTCGTACTGCGCCAGCCACTGTTCGTCATACATCTCGCGGTGGCCGCCGCGGTGCAGCTCATCTGGGGCCGCGGAGAGCTCGACTACATCGTCGAGGACATGTGGATCGGCCTGGACAAGGAACTGATCCTGGCCATCCCGCTGTTCATGCTCTGCGGCAGCGTCATGACGCGAGGCACCACCGCGCGGCGCCTCATCCGGATCATGGCCGCGCTGGCCAGGCCGTTGCCCGGCGGACTCGGCGTGGCATGCGTGCTCAGTTGCGCCGTGTTCGCGTCGATCTCCGGTTCGTCCATCGTCACCATGCTCGCGATCGGCAGCGTCATGGCACCCGCCATGCGCGACGCCGCCTATGACAAGCACTTCTCGTTCGGCGCCATCATGTCCGGCGGCACGCTTGGCATCATCATCCCGCCGTCCATCCCGCTGATCCTCTACGGGTTCGTCACCGAGGACTCGGTGATCGCGC
>JAUIAI010000159.1 GCA_030425615.1 Gammaproteobacteria bacterium | reverse complement strand
GCAACCCGGCCGGCAGGCTGGCCGCATGCGCGCACGAACCCTGTCTGCCGGACCTGTCCGCGCTCGGCTTCGAAACGACCGATCTCGACGACCTGCCCATCACGGCCGGGGAGTCGGGCGCGAATGCACAGCTCGAGGCCTTCGCTCCGCGTCTGGACGATTACGCCACCCGCCGGGATTATCCGGCCCTGGCCGGTCCGTCTTATCTTTCGGTCCACCTGCGTTTCGGCACCCTCTCCATCCGACGCGCGGCCCGGCTCGCGTGGTCGGCCATGAGCGCCGGGGAAGGAGGTGGGGCGGAAACCTGGATGAACGAACTGATCTGGCGGGACTTCTACTTTCAGATCCTGTTCCACTTCCCGCACGTGACGCACAGCGCCTTCCGGGCGGAGATGGACGCCGTGGCCTGGGAAGACGACGAGACGGCCTTCCAGGCCTGGTGCGAGGGACGTACCGGCTACCCGCTGGTCGATGCCGCCATGCGTCAGCTGCTGCACTCGGGATACATGCACAACCGCCTGCGTATGGTCACGGCCTCGTTCCTGACCAAGGACCTCGGAATCGACTGGCGGCGCGGCGAGGCCTGGTTCGCCCGCCACCTGAACGACTTCGATCTGGCCGCCAACAACGGCGGCTGGCAATGGGCTGCGAGCACCGGCTGCGACGCCCAGCCCTACTTCCGGATCTTCAACCCGGTGACGCAGTCCACCAAGTTCGACCCCCGGGGAAGATTCATCCGACGGTATGTTCCCGAGGTCGCGCGCCTGGGGGACAAGGACATCCATGCGCCGTGGACCCTGGACGCGGAGAAACTCTCTCACGCGGGCATCGTGCTGGGCCAGACCTATCCTGCCCCCATCGTGGATCACGCGCAGGCGCGCAAACTCACCCTGGCGCGCTTCGAGGCGGCCCGCACCTGAGCACGCCGCCGGGAGGCCCCGACGACCGCGCCAACGGATCGTCAGCGCAGACCGTCGTTGATCTTCTTGAGCGAGCCGGCACCCGGACTGAGCTCACGGGCGTTCAGCGTGTTGAACGGCTGGGCCACCGTGTTCAGCGAATCATGCAGATCCGAGGCCGCCGGATCGAGGTAGAGCAGTCCGGTGGGGATCTCCCCTCGTTGCTGGTGCGAAGCGATCGCGCCGAGTGCCGCCGCCTTGTCGGTGGCGTCGTAGGTCGAATCGACCTTGTGGAGCAACACCTCGCCGCCGTCGTGAAGGCGGATGGACTGCGTGGTCCCCGGCGTCTGACGGCTCTCGATGGTCTCACGCAGGGGCATGAAATCCAGCCGGTTGAGCACCTCGTTGTGCTCGCGCACGTAGTCGTAGCTCTTGGAGCTGCCATCGTGGTTGTTGAACGCGACGCACGGGCTGATGACGTCGATGATGGCCGCGCCGCGATGCCGGATGGCCGCACAGATCAGCGGGACCAGATGCTCCTTGTCGCCCGAGAAACTGCGCGCGACGAACGTGGCACCGAGTGAGATCGCCACCGTGACGAGATCGATGGCCATGTCGTTGTTGACCACGCCCTTCTTGGATTTCGAACCGCGGTCCGACGTGGCGGAGAACTGACCCTTGGTGAGCCCGTAAACCCCGTTGTTCTCGACGATGTAGACCATGTTCACGCCACGCCGCATGACGTGCGCGAACTGACCGAGACCGATGGAGGCGCTGTCACCGTCGCCCGAGACCCCCAGGTAGAGCAGATCCCGGTTCGCGAGATTCGCCCCCGTGAGCACCGACGGCATACGTCCGTGCACGGAGTTGAATCCGTGGGAGTTGCCCAGGAAGTAATCCGGTGTCTTGCTCGAACAGCCGATCCCCGAGAGCTTTGCGACGCGATGCGGTTCGATGTCCGACTCCCAGGCCGCCTGGATGATGGCCGCCGAGATCGAATCGTGGCCGCAACCGGCACACAGCGTGGAGATCTTGCCCTCGTAGTCGCGACGCGTGTAACCGACGGCGTTGCGCGCCAGCGAGGGATGATGGAACTTCGGCTTCGGTAGATAGGTCATGGTTCAGCCGTTCGGATTCAACCGGCGCGCCGCAGCGGCGTGACGTTGGACGGGAGCAGCACGTTGCCGATGGCGTCGATGATGAAGCGGGCGGTGATCGGCGTGCCGTCGTAGTGCAGCACCGGCACCAGTTTGGCCGGCGACTGCTCGAGCTCGTTCATGATCAGCGTACGCAACTGGCCGTCGCGATTCTGCTCCACCACGAACACCCGCTCGTGTCCCTCGATGAAGGCCTCGACCTCCGGTCCGAAGGGGAAGGCCCGGATGCGCAGCGCATCCACGTGCACAGCCTGCTCGCGGAAGTGCACCAGCGCCTCCATCATGGCCGGAGAGGTCGATCCGTAGTAGATGACACCGACCGTCGAGGGCTTCTCGGCGTCGATGCGCTTCGCCTCGGGCACGAGCGCACGCGCACTCTCGAACTTGCGCAGCAGACGCTCGACGTTGTCGACGTAGACCGCTCCTTCTTCACTGTAGCGCGCGTAGCGGTCGCGCGTCGTGCCGCGGGTGAAGTAGCTGCCCTTGCTCGGATGGGTGCCCGGATAGGTCCGGAACGGGATACCGTCTCCGTCGACATCGAGGTAGCGGCCGAAGTCACGGCCGGACTCGAGCATCTCGGCGGTCATGACCTTGCCCCTGTCGTACTCGCGCGCGTCGTCCCACTCGAACGGCGCGCACAGGCGCTGATTCATGCCGATGTCCAGGTCGGTCATGACGAAGACCGGAGTCTGGAGTCGATCGGCCAGATCAAGCGCCTGCGCCGACATGTCGAAACACTCGCGGGGATCTTCCGGGAACAGCAACACGTGCTTGGTGTCGCCGTGCGAGGCATAGGCACAGGCCAGGACGTCGGCCTGCTGGGTGCGCGTGGGCATGCCGGTGGACGGTCCGCCGCGCTGGACGTTGATGATCGTGACGGGGATCTCGGCGAAATAGGCCAGCCCGATGAACTCGGTCATCAGCGACACCCCGGGACCGGAGGTGGCGGTGAACGCCCTCGCCCCGTTCCATCCGGCGCCGATGACCATGCCCACCGAGGCGAGTTCGTCCTCGGCCTGCACGATGGCGAAGCGGTTTTCGCCACTTTCCGGGTCCACCCGCAGCCGGCGACAGTAGCGCTCGAAGGCCTCGGCGACCGACGACGACGGCGTGATCGGATACCAGGCGCAGACCGTGGCACCGCCGTACACGCAGCCCAGCGCCGCCGCGCTGTTGCCGTCCACGAAGATGCGGTCGCCCACTGCGTTGGCCCGCTCGACCTTGAGGTCGATGGGCGGCAGGTTGTTCAGGGCGTAATCGCGCCCCATCTCGAGCGCGCGTACGTTGCCCTCGATGAGCCGCTCCTTGCCCTTGTACTGCTCGCCGAACAGCTTGCGGATCTCCTCGGCGTCGATGCCCAGCAGCGCCGACAGGGCCCCGATGTAGACGATGTTCTTGAAGAGCTGGCGCTGGCGCGGTTCCGAGAAGGCGTCGTTGACGATCTCGGTCAGCGGCATGCCGATGACGTTCAGATCGTCACGCAACCGCGAACGCGGTACGGCGCGCGTGCTATCGTAGAAGACGTAGCCGCCCGGTCCGACCTCGGCGATGTCCTTGTCCCAGGTCTGGGGATTCATCGGGACCATGAGGTCCACGCCGCCGCGCCGGCCCAGGAAGCCGCTGCCGCTCACCCGGACCTCGTACCAGGTCGGCAGGCCCTGGATATTGGAGGGGAAGATGTTCCTCGGGCTGACGGGCACCCCCATCCGGAGGATGGAGCGCGCGAACAACTCGTTGGCCGAGGCCGAACCCGACCCGTTGACGTTGGCGAACTTGACGACGAAGTCGTTGACCGCCGAGATCCGCTGCGGCTCAGGCATTGGCTGCGGCCTCCTCGCTGGTGACCGCAGCGGCCGCGGCATCCGCGGCATGGGTCATGGTGATCAGGGATTTGCGCATGTCCCAGGCACCCGTGGGGCACCGCTCGGCGCAAAGACCGCAGTGCAGGCAGACGTCCTCGTCCTTGACCATCACGCGGCCGGTCTTGAGTTCGCCGGACACGTAGAGATCCTGCTCGGGATTCTCGGCGGGAGCACGAAGGCGCTGGCGCAAGTCGGGCTCCGGGCCGTTCTCCACGAAGCTGATGCAGTCGGTCGGACAGATGTCGGCACAGGCGTCGCACTCGATGCAGAGCGAGTCCGTGAACACGGTCTGCACGTCACAGTTCAGGCAGCGCTGGGCCTCGTGCCAGGCGGTGTCGGGGTCGAAACCCAGCTCCACTTCCACCTTGATGCTGGCCAGCGCCTTGTTCGCGTCGGCCCAAGGCACCTTGTGGCGGATGTCCTCCGAGATGCCGTTGTCGTAGCTCCACTCGTGAATGCCCATCTTCTGGCTCACGAGGTTCACGCCGGGGGCCGGGCGCTGGGTGACGTCCAGCCCGGACAGGTAACGGTCGATGGAGATCGCCGCGTCGTGCCCGTGGGCGACGGCCCAGATGATGTTCTTCGGTCCGAGCGCCGCATCGCCGCCGAAGAACACCTGCGGCAGACTGGACTGCAACGTGGTCTCGTTCAGCACCGGCATCCCCCACTCGTCGAACGCGATACCGCAATCCTGTTCGATCCAGGGGAAGGCGTTCTCCTGCCCGATGGCCATGAGGACGTCGTCGCACAGGACGTGCTCGTCGGGCTCGCCCGTGGACACGAGCCGGCGACGGCCGTTTTCGTAACGGGCCTCGACCTTCTCGAACACCACGCCCGTGAGTCTGCCGTTCTCGTGGGTGAACGACTTGGGCACCATGAAGTTGCGGATGGGGATGCCCTCGTGCATGGCATCCTCCTTCTCCCACGGGCTCGCCTTCATCTCGTCGAACCCGGAGCGCACGATGACCTGGACGTCCTCGCCGCCGAGGCGGCGGGCCGTACGGCAGCAGTCCATCGCCGTGTTGCCGCCGCCGAGCACGACGACCCGGCGGCCGATGGCGGTGGTGTGGCCGAAGGCGACCGACGCGAGCCAGTCGATGCCGACGTGGATGTTTGCAGCGGCTTCCTGGCGCCCCGGAACGTCGAGGTCACGGCCGCGCGGGGCACCGCTGCCGACGAACACGGCGTCGAACCCCTCGTCGAGCAGCGAACGCATGGATTCGATCCGGTGCCCGGTGCGCAGCTCCACGTTGCCCATGTCGACGATGTAGCCGATCTCTTCGTCGATCACCTCGGCGGGGAGCCGGAAGCGTGGAATCTGGGTACGGATGAAGCCCCCGGCGACCGGATCCTGCTCGAAGACCGTGACCTTGTAGCCGAGCGGCACGAGGTCGCGGGCGACCGTCAGCGACGCCGGCCCGGCGCCGACGCAGGCCACGCGGCGTCCGTTGAACGGGCCCGCCGCGGGCAGCTGCCCACGGATGTCTTCCTTGTAGTCGGCCGCCACCCGCTTGAGGCGGCAGATGGCCACCGGCTCACGGCGGGAGCCGGAAAGCGACTCGTCTTCGACCCGGCCCCGGCGACACGCGGGCTCGCAAGGGCGGTCACAGGTTCGCCCGAGCACGCCGGGGAAGACGTTGGACTTCCAGTTGACGAGATACGCGTCGCCATAGCGCTGGCGGGCGATCAGACGGATGTATTCGGGTACCGGGGTGTGGGCGGGGCACGCCCATTGGCAGTCGACCACCTTGTGAAAGTGGTCGGGCTTGGAAATATCAGTGGGCTGCATGTGTCTCCTCGGACGCAGCGAGAAGTAACCGGCGCGAACGGCCAGGGTCTCGCCTCGGCGCGCTCCGGGACTCGACGCTCGCCCGGCCTGCACCGGCAATCCGTCGAGTGTAGCGGTTTCGACGATGCCCTTCCAAGCGTGAACCGGGCCCGAAGGAGAAACTGGGTCACCCGAACAACGCTCGCACCCGGCGGGTCCGGCGGGGACGCCGCGTGGCGGGCGGGGCCGGCGACCTGGGTCGCCGGCCCGTCATGCATCAGCCCCGGCCGACGCGCGTGTGGTGGGCGAGCAGATCGGTCAGCTCGGCCTCGCCATAGGGTTTGCCGAGGAAGGCGTCGACGCCCAGCGAGAGTGCGTGGTTGCGGTGCTTGTCCGCGGTCCGGGAGGTGATCATGATGATCGGCAGGTCTGCGAAGCGCTCATCCTTGCGAAGGGTCCGGGTCAGGTCGAAGCCGTCCATGCGCGGCATCTCGATATCCAGGAGCATCGCGTCGGGCCTTCGCTCCTGGAGTTGACGCAGCGCGTCCACGCCGTCCTTGGCCAAGACCACGTCGTACCCGAGGCGATTGAGCAGCCGCTGGGTGACCTTGCGCACGGTGACAGAATCGTCGACAACCATCACCGTGGCCGGCGCCTCTTCGAGACGAGCCTCCATGCCGGCCCGCATCGCCGCGTCCTGGACGCTGTCGTTGACCTCCCGGGCCAGTTGC
>JAUIAI010000158.1 GCA_030425615.1 Gammaproteobacteria bacterium | reverse complement strand
CAGCCCGCCCACGGGCCGGATGTTGGAGACGCAGTTGCGTTCCGAGTCGCGGCGGCCGACGCGGGGCGCCCAGGTCAGATACCCGGACAGGCTGTCGGGGCTGGACAGACCCGGGCGCTCGCCGAGCAGGATGAGGGTCTGGCGGGCCGCCAGGGCCTCACCGATCTCGTCGGCGAGTGCGACCCTCGCCTGTTCGGCGAGGACGACCGGACCCACGTCGACGCCGTGCGCGGGCAGGGCCGCCAGCAGCCGCTCGAGTACCGGGCCCGCGTGCGCCATCGTCGCCGTGGCGGACAGGCCGTCGCCGATCACGACGACCAGATCCGGCGTGGACGGTCTGCCGACGCCGGCCGGAGCACCCAGTCTCTCGCGATCCTCCGGTCGAAGCCGGCGCCCGAGGTCGGGGCGTTGCAGATACCGGGCGCGGTCGCCGGCCCGGCTGGCCACGCTCATGCAGGGGTGTTCCAGCCGTGCCAGGGTCTCTCGCAACTCCCCGGTCTCGAACGGTGCGTGTACGGCGTCCCGGGCCTGCGCATGGGCAGCCTGGAATTCGAGCAGCGCGGCGGTGGGCAGGCCGGCGCCGGCGCGGCCCAGCGCGATGCGGGCACGCGTGCGTTCGCGAAGCCGCGCCCACACGTCTTCCGTCCGCCAAGGCCGCGTGGTCGGACTCATGCCGCAAGCAGCGGATGATCGCCCGGCGGGGGCAGCATCCGTCCGTCCTGCATCAGACCCTGTTGCTGCAGCCAGGCCTCGAACTCCGGCGCAGGACGACGGCCGAGCAGCCGGCGAAGGTAGAGCGCGTCGTGGAACGACGTACTCTGGTAATTGAGCATGATGTCGTCGGCGCCCGGCACGCCCATGAAGAAGTTGCAGCCCGCGGTGCCCAGCAGGGTGAGCAGCGTGTCCATGTCGTCCTGATCGGCTTCCGCATGGTTGGTGTAGCAGACGTCGCAGCCCATCGGCACACCGAGCAGCTTGCCGCAGAAGTGGTCCTCGAGTCCGGCTCTCACGATCTGGCGGCCGTCGAACAGGTACTCGGGGCCGATGAAACCGACCACCGTGTTCACCAGCAGCGGCGCATAGCGGCGCGCGACCGCATAGGCGCGGGCTTCACAGGTCTGCTGATCCACGCCGTGATGAGCGTCGGCCGAAAGTGCGCTGCCCTGGCCGGTCTCGAAGTACATCAGATTCTCCCCGACGGATCCGCGGCGCAGGGACCGCCCGGCTTCCAGCGCTTCGTCGAGCAGCGCGAGGCTGACCCCGAATCCGCGATTCGCGGCCTCTGACCCCGCGATCGACTGGAAGATCAGGTCCACGGGCGCGCCGCGCTCGATCAGACCGATGGTGGTCGACACATGGGTCAGTACGCAGGTCTGGGTGGGGATCGCGAACCGTTCGCGGATCTCGTTCGTGAGCGCCAGCAGTTCGGCGACCCGCGCCGGGCTGTCCGTCGCGGGGTTGATGCCGATGACCGCGTCCCCGCAGCCGTACATCAGACCGTCCACGATACTGGCCGCGATGGCCGCCGGATCGTCCGTCGGGTGGTTGGGCTGCAATCGGAACGCAAGCCGACCCGGCAGACCGAGCGTGTCGCGAAAGGCGCTGACGACGGGCCGTTTCGCCGCCACCGCGATCAGGTCCTGGTTGCGCATCAGCTTGCTGACTGCGGCCACCATCTCTGGCGTGAGGCCGGGAGAGAGTGCGGTCAGGGTCGCTGCATCGGACAGGTCGCTGAGGAGAAATTCCCGGAACTCGCCGACGGTCAGGGACGCCACGGGCGCGAACGCGGCCGGATCGTGGTCGTCGTGGATCGCGCGGGTGACTTCGTCGAGCTCGTAGGGAATCACCGGCGACTCGAGGAAGCGTCGTAGCGGGACGTCCGCCAGCACCATGCGCGCGGCCACCCGCTCGGTATCCGATTCCGCGGCGACGCCGGCCAGCCGGTCGCCGGAGCGCGCCGGGCTCGCGCGCGCCAGCAGCGTCGCCAGATCGGGGAACGAAAACTGCCTCGCTCCGATTCGCGTTCGGAACACGACGAAACCTCCGCTTCGGGCCGCCGCCCGGCCGACGGCGCCTGCCTCAGCCGCCGCGCCGGCCCAGCGCCTGGATCAGCGCCTGGCTCGGGCGACCGTCGACGGTCATGCCCAGGCGCTTCTGCTCGGTCCGGATCGCCGCACGGGTCTTCGGTCCGATGATGCCATCGACCGGGCCGATTCGGTGGCCCTTGTCGAGCAGCAGGCGTTGCAGTTCGCGCCGGCTCTCATGGTCCACGGCCCGGTCGCTGGCGGGCCATGGGGTCTCGAACGGACCTTCGCCGGCGATGCGGTCGGCCAGATGGTTGATGGCGAGCGCGTACTTGACCGACGGGTTGTAGGCGAACACCGCGTTGAAGTTCTGGAAGACCAGCAGCACCGGCCCGCCCGCGTCGTCGGGCCTGAGCAGGGCAGCGGCTTCTCCGCCGGGGATGCCCGCGAGTTCGCGTCGGCCCCGCTCGGTGACCGCCGTCACGCCCAGTTCGGTCCAGTCCGACAACGCGCGCCGGTCCTTGCGGGAGTCCGCGTCGAGCACCATCCCCTCGGGAAGAGCGACCTCGACGCCCCAGGGGCGACCCGTCTGCCAGCCGTTGCGAACCAGATAGTTGGCGGTCGAGGCGAGGGCGTCGGCCACGCTGTCGACGAGGTTGCGGTGTCCGTCACCGTCGAAATCGACGGACATCCGAAGGAAGGTGGTCGGCATGAACTGGGTGTGACCGAATGCGCCGGCCCACGAGCCGGAGAAGGATTCGCGTGGCACGTGACCGGCGTCCACGATCTGCAGGGACGCCATCAGCTCGCGGCGGAAGAACGCCTGGCGTCTGCCGAAGCAGGACAGCGTGGCCAGGGATCTGAGCAGGTCGCGGTCGCCGCGGGTGGTGCCGTAATTGGTCTCCACGCCCCAGATGGCGAGCAGCGTTTCGCGGCGCACACCCATGCGCGATTCGATCTCCGCCAGCATCGACGCCTTGTCGAGCAGCAGTTCGCGGCCCGCCTCGATCCGCCGGGGGTTGACCACACGCTGCATGTATTCGCCCGTGGTCAGGATGAACTCGGCCTGCCGGTTCAGACGCTCGAGGACGGTCTCGTCCGGGCGCAGCCCCGAGGTGAGTTCCACGAATCGCTGCGGCGAAAGACCGGCGACGACCGCCGCCGGCTCCAGTCCGCGAAGGCAGGCCTCGAAGGCCTTCATGGATGCGGCCGAAACCGGCACGGCATGGGCCGCCGTACCGACGAGAAGGACGCCGAGCAGGCGTCGCGCGCGGCCAGCCGCGACGCGGCTGGCGGAAGAGGGGATCAGCATCAGCTTCAGGGAAGCGTCGTAGGAATTATAGGGCGCCGATTCTAGCCCGGACGATTGAACCCTGCGCGTCGGACGCGCGACTCAGGTGTAACGGCGCAGTCATCCACCCCCCTGACGGGACGGTCGCCGAAGCGGCCTCCCGGGTTTCTGCCACCGTCGCTGTTTCTTCCTGTTTTTCCTGAGTGTCTCCTCCAGCTCGAGCCCGCATCGCCGGGCTCCTTTTTTTTTCGTCGCGTCCGCCGCCCGCCTCGACTGCGCGGCATCGGATGCTGGGGTGCAGCATCGGGTTCCGCTGCCGGTCTTCGTCAGCAGGCGTCGGTACGCAGCGGCGGCCGCGGTGCGCGTCTCACGTCAACGCCCGATCCGGCGCCGCGAGTGTGCGTTGCAGCAAGACGGTGGTGCGAGCAGCCACCGACTTGGTGCCCCCATTGCGCCTCGGAGGGGCACATTCCCGAACTTGTTTCAGGGGCATTACGTTCGGCTACACTGCGCGCAAACCGGTCATCCGCCAGATGGCCGTTTCGATCCGAATTTAAGGCGCTCGAACCGCCCGGGGGCTCGGGAGGCGGGTGCCGCATCCTGTGGAGGAAAGTCGATGAAGAGCACTATTCGTGCAGCGCTCGGCGCTGCCGTTCTGACCGCGGCCGTGTCCGCGCCCGGAATCGCCCACGCGGGCGAGACGCTGGACAGCATCAAGGAGCGGGGTGTTCTGCGCTGTGGCGTGAGCACCGGATTACAGGGCTTCTCCGCCCCCGACAGTCAGGGCAAATGGACGGGGATCGATGCCGACTTCTGCCGCGCGGTGGCCGCGGCGGTGCTCGGCGACGCGTCCAAGGTCCAGTTCGTCCCGTCGACGGCCCAGGTCCGATTCACCCTGCTGCAGTCGGGTGAGGTCGACCTGCTCTCGCGCAACACGACCTGGACCTCGAGCCGTGACTCGACGCTGGGTTCCGTGTTCGCCGGCACGTTGTTCTACGACGGTCAGGGCTTCATGCTGCGCAAGGACCTGGGCGTCACCAAGGCCAGCGAGCTGAGCGGCGCCTCGGTCTGCGTACAGCCCGGAACCACGACCGAACTGAACCTGTCGGACTACTTCCGCGCGAACGGCATGGAATACAAGCCGGTGGTCATTACGGAGTTGTCGCAGGTCGAGCAGGCGTTCTTCTCCGGTCGTTGCGACGTCTACACGACCGACATCTCGGGCCTGGCGGCCACGCGTCAGAAGGCCGACAACCCCGACGACTACATGATCCTGCCCAACGCCATCTCCAAGGAGCCGCTGGGCCCCATGCTCCGTCGTGGCGACTGGGAGTTCTTCACCATCGTCAAGTGGGTGCTGTACGGCCTCGTCGAGGCAGAGGAACTGGGGGTCACCACCGCGAACGTCGACGAAATGACGGGCTCGAACCTGCCCGCGGTCCAGCGTTTGCTCGGCGTCAAGGGCGAGGTCGGCACCGGTCTGGGCCTGGACGACCAGTGGATGGTCCGCGCCATCAAGGCGGTGGGCAACTACGGCGAGATGTACGACCGGAACGTGGGCCCGTTGGGGATCTCGCGCGGTCAGAACGCGCAATGGAAGGATGGCGGGCTGATGTACGCGCCGCCGATGCGCTGATCGTCTGAACCGCTCCCGAACCCGGCTTCGGATCCATGTTCGCGAACGAGAGAGCGCGCGGCATTCTCTGGCAGGTGCTCCTGCTGGTGGCGGTCGTCGTCACCGGCTGGTACCTGATCGGCAACACGCTCTACAACCTCGAGCAGCGTCAGATCCGGGTCGGGTTCGAGTTCCTCGACAAGGAGGCGGGCTTCGACATCTCGGAGTCGCGCATCGCCTTCGACGCCACCTACAGCTATGGCCGGGCGTTCCTCGCGGGCCTGGCCAACACGCTCTGGGTGTCGTTCTTCGGCATCCTGCTGGCGACGATCCTCGGAACGCTGGTGGGGGTGGCCCGGTTGTCCAGCAACTGGCTGCTGGCGCGGCTGGCGTCGGTCTATGTCGAGGTGATGCGCAACGTACCGCTGTTGCTGCAGCTTCTCGCCTGGTACACGCTCTTCACCGAATTGCTCCCGGGGGTGCGCCAGGCGATCTCACTGGGTGATCTGGCCTTCATCAGCCAGCGCGGGTTCCGGTTCGCCTGGCCGGTGGCTCATCCGGGCTGGACGGCCGCCGGCGTGGCGCTGCTCGTGGCCCTCGCGCTGGCCTGGGCGTATCGGACCCGGGCGAGGCGGATCCAGACCCGGACCGGGCGCCAGTCGCCCGTGACCCTGGTCACGCTCGCGCTGCTGCTCGGGCTGCCGTTCCTGGCGTGGCTCCTCTCCGGCGCGCCGACCGAACTGGACGTTCCGGTCCTCAGGGGTTTCAACTTCCAGGGCGGGCTCGTACTCACGCCCGAGTTCACGGCACTGCTGCTCGGTTTGTCCTTCTACACCGCAGCCTTCATCGCCGAGGTCGTGCGGGCCGGCATCCTGGCGGTCGACAAGGGGCAGTCCGAGGCTGCGATGGCGCTCGGCCTGACGCCGGGCCAGCGGCTTCGCCTGATCATCCTGCCGCAGGCGCTGCGGGTGATCATCCCGCCGCTGACCAGTCAGTACCTGAATCTGACCAAGAACTCTTCGCTGGCCGTGGCCATCGGTTATCCGGACCTGGTCGCCGTGGCGAATACGTCGATGAACCAGACCGGTCAGGCCATCGAGGCGATCGCGATCCTGATGGCCGTCTACCTGACGATCAGCCTGCTGATTGCGCTGTTCATGAACTGGTACAACGCGCGCATCGCGCTGGTGGAGGCCTATTGCCGTGCCCAGGGGCTGTGGCGCGAGGACGGCGATCCCGCGCCGGACTTCGCCTCCACCCTGACCCTGGACCTGTCCTCGGTGGAACCCAACCTCGCCGGGCCGAAGCGGCCCCAGGACCGGGTGCCGATGCGCGAGTTGCGCGTCGCCACCGAGGCCGTGATCGCGGATTCGGGCAGAGCCGACAACATCGAAGACGGTCAACCCATTTCGGGCAGCGACGACAGCCTGCGCCACGGCGACGTGGTGGTGGCCGCCATCACCTCCTGCACCAACACCTCCAACCCGGCGGTGATGCTGGGGGCGGGACTGGTGGCAAAGAATGCGGTGGAAAAGGGCCTGAA
>JAUIAI010000157.1 GCA_030425615.1 Gammaproteobacteria bacterium | reverse complement strand
CCGCCCCGGACGCCGAGAAGAACCAGCCGATGCGCACGTCCAGTGCATCGGCGAGCGTCTGCAACGACGTGACCGACAACGGCGACAGACCCCGCTCCACCTGACTGATCCAGCCCACCGAGCGCCCGACCCGCGCCGCGAGCTCGGGAATGGTCATGCCCTTGGCCTTACGCAGATCACGAACCTGGTGGCCGAGTCTGGCGGCAGCCGGCAACCGTTCGCCGGAGGACCGGCGCCCACCGTTCGACTTTCCGGTTGTGGATGACACGGACTTGCGGCGACTCCATTCAACACCTGAAAATGTGCGCCAGAATTTCACGCCTGACAAGCCCGGGCTACTGTCCGCCCGGCCCACGGAACCGCCCATCGCCGAGGCCCTCATGAGTGAACTCCCACAACGCGCCGCCGTGGTCATCGTCGGCGGCGGCATCGTCGGCTGCTCGATGGCCTATCACCTCTGCAAGCTCGGCATCACCGATGTCGTGCTGCTCGAGCGGCGCCAGCTCACCTGCGGCACCACCTGGCACGCGGCGGGGCTCGTACCGCAGCTACGGGCCACGCGCAATCTCACCGAGCTGGCCCGGTATTCGGCGGAACTGTTCGCTGCCGTGGAAGCGGAGACCGGGATGTCGACCGGCTTCCGGCAGAACGGCTCCATCGGCGTGGCGCTCGACGGGGCCCGTTTCGAAGAGTTGCGGCGCGGTGCCGCGATGGCGCGCGCACACGGCATCGACGTCGAAGTGCTCTCGCCCGGCGAACTGGTCGGCCGCTACCCGCTGCTGAATCCCGACGGCGTCGTCGGTGGCGTATGGCTCCCTCGCGACGGGCAGACCAACCCGGTGGACACCACGCTGGCGATCGCACGAGCCGCCCGCCAGCGGGGCGCACGCATCCTCGAAGGGCATGCGGTGGAGCGCATCGTCTGCGAACAAGGACGGGCTCGCGGGGTGGTCGTGCGCCACGAGGGCCGCGAGGGCGAGTTGCTCGCGAAGGCCGAACCGTTCACGATCCGTGCCGACACCGTGGTACTCGCCGCCGGCATGTGGTCGGCGCAACTCGCACGCGGTCTCGGCATCCGCCTGCCCCTGCAGGCGGCCGAGCACTTCTACGTCGTCACCGAGGCCATGGCGGGCCTGCCGCGTGACCTGCCGGTGCTGCGGGTGCCCGACGAATGGGCCTACGTGAAAGAGGACGCCGGCAAGCTGCTCGTGGGTGCGTTCGAGCCGCGAGCCAAGCCCTGGGCACTCGACGGCATTCCGGCGTCCTTCTGCTTCGACAGCCTGCCGGACGATCTCGAACACTTCGAGCCGGTGCTGGAGAAGGCCATCCACCGCCTGCCGGCGCTCGAGACCACCGGGATCGCGACCTGGTTCAACGGCCCGGAGAGCTTCACGCCGGACAACCAGTACCTGCTCGGCGAAACCGGCGAGGTCCGCGATCTGTTCGTGGCCTGCGGCTTCAACTCGATCGGCATCCAGTCGGCCGGGGGCGCGGGCCGTGTGCTGGCCGACTGGATCGCCACCCGCCGGGTGCCCATGGATCTGCCGGGTCTGGAGGTCACCCGTATGCATCCGGTGCAGGGCACGCGCCGCTATCTGGCCGAACGCACGACGGAGAGCGTGGGCCTGCTCTACGCGATGCACTGGCCGTTCCGACAGCCGGAGACCGCGCGGGGCGTGCGTCGCAGTCCGTTCCACGACCGTCTGCTCGCCGAGGGGGCCTGCATGGGCGAGCTTGCCGGCTGGGAGCGGCCGAACTGGTTCGCGCGCACCGGTCAGTCGCCGTCCTACGAATACACCTGGGGACGCCCGAACTGGTTCGAGAACACAGCTGCCGAGTGCGCCGCGGTGCGCGACGCGGTGGCCTGGTTCGACCAGTCTTCGATGGCGAAGTTCCTGGTGCAGGGACGGGATGCTGCGCGGGTGCTCAACCGCCTGGGCACGGCCGACGTCGATCGCGAAATCGGTCGCGTCGTGTACACGCAGTGGCTCAACGCGGCCGGCGGCATCGAAGCGGACCTCACCGTGACCCGGCTCGACGAGACCCGCTTCCTGGTGGTGACTTCGGCCGGCGCGCAACGGCGGGATCTGGCGACACTCACGCGCGCGATCGACGCCGACGCCCGATGCGCGGTGACCGACGTCACGGCCGGTCTGCCCATGATCGGACTCATGGGTCCGCGTTCGCGGGCGCTGCTGGAGTCGCTGACGGGCGAAAGCCTGGACGATCGGGCGATGCCGTTCGGAACGTCGCGCGAGCTGGAGATCGGCAGCGCCATCGTGCGCGCAAGCCGCATCACCTACGTGGGCGAGCTGGGCTGGGAGCTCTACATCCCGGCGGACACCGCGGCCCATGTCCTGGAAGTCCTGCTCGCAACCGGGCAGGCGTTCGGTTTGCGCCCGGCGGGGATGCACGCGATGAACGCCTGCCGCATCGAGAAGGGCTACCGGCATTGGGGACACGACATCGGCATCGAGGACACGCCGGTCGAGGCCGGGCTGGCGTTCACCTGCGCCTGGGACAAGGCCGGCGGCTTCGTGGGGCGCGAGGCGGTGCTCGCACAACGTGAGGCCGGGCCACCCCGGAAACGCCTGGTATTGATCCGGCTGGGCGACGACGAACGGTTCGTTTATCACGAAGAACCGATCCTGGCGGGGGACCGGGTCGTCGGCCATGTCACCTCCGGCATGTTCGGTCACCGCGTCGGCGCCTCACTGGGCATGGGCTATGTCACATTGGACGAACCGGTAACGGCCGCGCGCCTCGCGGAGGGTGGTTTCAACGTGGACATCGGCGGCGAGCGGGTACCCGTGACGCTGCAGCTCAAGGCCCACTATGATCCGGAGATGTCCCGCGTGAAGGCCTGACCCGCGCGCATTCCCTTCCTCAGCCCAACGAAGGACCCGGCACGCACATGACTCCGGAATCGATCACTCTCGTCAGCCAGGGCATCCACAATCCCGCGGAGCCCCGCCATTACATGCGACTGAAGCCGGTGGCCGGTCGTGTCCGCATTCTCGCGGCCGGCCGGGCGCTGGCCGAGAGTTCACGCGCGATGCGCATGCTCGAAGTCGGCAAGGATCTCTACGACCCCGTCATCTACGTGCCGCGGGACGACGTGCTCGCGCCGCTCGCGGCCGTGCCGGACAGATCCACTCACTGCCCGCTCAAGGGTGACGCCTCGTACTTCAGGCTGGAGGGGGACGACGATCCGATCGCCTGGACCTACGATCGACCGCTGCCGTTCGCGAGCATGCTCGACGGACTGGTCGCGTTCTACCCCGACCGCGTGGTGGTCGAGGAAACCGGCTCGCGCGCCACGATCTAGTGTGGTGAATCTGAAGTTCGCGGCATTTTGCTGGCTCGAAAGCGGGCGAGCACAAGGCGCGCGGACGGGTCCATATCGGGGATATGGACCCGTTCGGGCAACGCCGCGATCGCCCGCTTTCGGGCCAGCCCGAAGGGTTCGGCCCTCGCGCGGCGTCTGCGCACCGCGCCAGACGCACCCATATCCCGATATGGGCACGCCTGTCCCGGCGCACATCCATCCACGCGAGAACTCGAACAAAATGCCGCGAACTTCAGATTCACCACACTAGTGTGCCGTTTCATGAGTCGCTTGCATTTCGCTGGCGCGAACCTGCGTCTCGCGGCAACCGGAGTCACGCCGGGTCAACCGGGTGACGCTCCCTGACCCGCGGCATCGGGCCCGGCGGAGAGCGTCTCAGGCCGCGACCGCCGGATCGTTGCTGCGAATGTTGTGTGCGAACGCGAGCTCGATCATCTCGGCGAGCTCGGTGAGCAGCTCGTGCGCGCCGCGCGGACGCACGTAGCGCACGATCGAAACCGACGGCAGCTCCGGCAATCGCCCGCGATGCGCGATCGGCACGAGCGCCGCACTGTGGTGGTGGACCAGCTCCGCGCGCACGGCCAGATCCGCCGCCGTGGCCACCACACCGGGATCGTCGCTGGCCTCGAACACCGCGTCGAACCAGCGCAGGCCGGCGGCGTCCAGCGCGGCAATGGTCGGTGCCCGGAACGCACAGGTGGCCGCGAACGCGATGGGGAGCGGATCCCGTTCGTGGGCGGTGCCGTCGCGGGCGCCCACCCAGACGAGCGGCTCGGTCAGCAGTACCCTGCCCTCCGGCCCCGGCCGCTCCTCGGTGGTCAGCACCAGGTCGAGTTCTCCCGCCCGCATCTCGCGCAGCAGCTCGAGCGTGTTCTTGACGGTCATGCGCACCTGCATACGGGGATAGCGGGCGCTGAACTGGCGCAACACGGCCGGGATGTGCGGATGCACGATGTCGTGCGGCACACCCAGGGTGATCTCGCCCTCGAAGCGCGGGGTGGTCAGCCGGTCGACGACGGTGTCGTGGATCACGAGCATGCGCTGCGCCTGTTCGATCAACTGGGTTCCCGCCGCCGTGGGCGTCACCCGCCGTCCTTCGCGCACGAACAGACGCAGGCCGAGCGCCTCCTCGAGCCGTTTGATCTGCATGCTGACCGCCGACTGCGTCAGGTTGAGCTGCTCGGCCGCGGCGGTCATCCCCCCGAGCGCGTCGATCGCCAGCAGGCTGCGCAAGGCACCGATGTCCAGATTCCGTCTCACGGGGCGAGCCTGAGGCGGGCGAGGCGCGGCCCCTGAGGAATGATCATGATTCATGATTGTTCAGATGAAGATAATTCGTTTTACTGATCCAAAGACCTCGGCAAGAATAACTCATTCGTAGGTCAAACCAACGGATCATCAATTTTTTTGATCCTTTTGATCAGCCCTCTCACTCCTCCCCGACCGAGTTCCGACATGAGCGTGATCTCTTCCCCGGCCGCAGTCGGCGGCCCGATGACCCGCCCACTTCTGGCCCGCCTGCGCGAGGCGCTGGGGCACTTCGCCGAACGCCTGGCCCTCGCCGATGCCGTCGCACGCGAACGCCGGGCGCTCGCCGGCCTGGATGACCGGCTGTTGCGCGACATCGGGGTGGACCGGGCCACCGCTGTCGAGGAGAGCCGGCGCGATTACTGGGATCTGCCGGCCAGACGCCGGGCCTGAACACGCCCGCCCCGGTGAGCCGGCGGGTCAGTCGTCTTGGCGGACGGCCTCCAGCCAGTCGATCACGGCCCGCACGTGCAGGTCCACCAGAGGCTCGATCTCTTCCGGTACGGCCAGCCCCAGCCGGGCGCAGTAGCCCGCCACGACCGCATCGATGTCGAACCATGCCGGAAAGCCGGGCAGGTGCGGCGCCTGCCCGGGAGCCTGCGCCGCACCGTACGACGCCTCGGTGAGCGCCACGCGGTGCCCGGCGTGCGCATCTTCGAACGGTTGCCCGAGCAGCGCGGCGACGCTGTCCAGCACGCGAACGTACAACCGCTGATAGCGGTCCGACATCTCGATCGCGACGGCGCAGTCCTGCTCCGTCAGCCATGCCCCGAGTGAGGTTCGGTCGTGCATTACGCCCGTGGCGCCGATCCGCGGGACGAGTCGTTCGAAGCGCTCTTCACCATCCTGCGTGTGCAGACGGGCCAGCGGGTACAGTCGGCAGGCCAGCGGCCGCGCGGCATGAACGCTGCAGCCTTCGGACCCGAGCAGCGCGCAGGAACCGTCTGAGCGCCTGCGCAGGACAGGCCAGTTCGGTTCCACGACCTCGTCGAGCAACTCGGTGGTGGACTGGCCCCGTGCACGGGCCAGCAGCAGGATCTCGTACGGATTGAGCGGCACGTCCTTGTCGCGGCAACAACGACCGCAACGCCCGCAGTCGTATCCGAACGCGTCGGCGCGATCCAGCGGGGAAACGGCGACGTCGGCGCTGCCACCCAGCGAGCCGGACCCGCCGGAAGACACTTCCCTGGCGCGGGCGAGCCAATGCCGCGCGAATTCCCGCACCAAACCCAGTCTCCCAATCTCGTCGAGCCGCGATAATGCAGGACCGACCCAAACCGGTGCAAGCCCGATCGACCCCGCGGGTTCCACGCCGCGAAGCCGCGGACCGACCGGTCGCGACCGCCAGTTCAATGACCCACGGAGCGCCCCAATGAGCAATTCGAGCCAGTCCGTCGTCCTGATCACCGGGGCCAGCCGCGGCATCGGCGCGGCCGCTGCCACCGCCTTCGCGGCGCGTGGCGCCGCCGTCGTGCTGTTCGCCCGCTCTGCCGAACCGGTTCACGCCCTCGTCGAGGAGATCCGGGAGGGCGGCGGCCGGGCGCTCGCCGTCGCCGGCGACGTCGCGCGCTATGGCGATCTGGCTGACGCGATCGCGCAGTGCCGTGACACCTACGGCCGGCTCGACGTGCTGATCAGCAATGCGGCCGTCGTCGAACCGATTGCGCGCCTGGACGAGTCGTCGACGGACCTCTGGAGCCAGGCGATCGACATCAACGTCAAGGGCGTCTACCACGGCATCCGGGCGGCGCTGCCCATCATGCTCCGCCAGGGACGCGGGACCATCATCAACATCAGTTCGGGCGCCGCGAGCAACGCCCTCGAAGGCTGGAGCGCCTACTGCGC
>JAUIAI010000156.1 GCA_030425615.1 Gammaproteobacteria bacterium | reverse complement strand
CACCGGTCGGCAGCGCCAAATCCTGCACCGAAAAGCGATCCTTGTTGGGATTGCCGGTGATGAATGGGTCGTAGGACGGTCCCAAGAAGCCGGCGTCGGCGCAGATGTCCCGCCCTGGAATCACCACGAACGGCGGCAACCCGTTCTGCGGCCCCAGCTCGCGCGCCGCCACCGAGCCGTAGACCGGGTGCTTGAAGGCGTTGTTGGGGCGCTGCCCGGAGAAAATGTACTGCTTGGCCTTCTCGTGGATCGCTTCCTTGGAATACAGCGAGCGGATCACTGAAAACTTGTCCAGCATACCCGCGCAGCGCGGCAACAGCTCGCTGAAATGTACGCCGGGAACTTTCGTGGGAATCGACTTGAATCCGCCCCGGATCTCGCGCGGCGCATCCGCTCGACGCACGGTGCACGCCTGCCCGTTCTGATGATCTCGGCGGACGCGGGCCCGGAACGCAACCATCCGGATTACCGGGCGCTTCACGACGGCTATCTGGTCAAGCCGATCGCACTCGACGCCCTGTTGGGTCAGCTGGGCAGCCTGCTGTCGGTCCAGTGGGTCTACGACGGGCCCGGTGGCGAAGAGGGGGACGAAGACACGACGTTCGGCCTGACCGAACTACCGTGCATCGAAGACCTGCATCGGCTGCAGTCCCTGGGGCAGGCAGGGCTGACGCGTTCCGCGCACACGGCGCTCACGGAAATCGAGTCGGTGACACCCGCCGCGCAACGGTTCTGTGCCCACCTGCGCCAACTGATCGACAACGACCAGCTGACCGACTTCATTGCCGCGATCGAAAAGGCCCGCACTCATGCTGCCTGATTCCATTACCGTGCTGCTGGTCGATGACTCGCCGGAGTCCCTCGGTATGCTGACCGACGCGCTGACCCTGAACGGCATGAGCGTTGAAGTTGCGCGGTCCGGAAGACAGGCGCTCAGTACGGTGACCGAGCGCCTGCCCGACCTCGTCCTCATGGACGCGCGGATGCCCGGTCTCGACGGCTTCGAGACCTGCCAGATCCTCAAGGCGGACAAGCGGTTCGAAGACGTCCCCGTCATCTTCATGACGGGCTTCGACGACACCGGTCACGTGGTCCGGGCCCTGGCCTGCGGCGGCGTGGATTTCATCGCCAAGCCGATCCCGTTGGACGAACTGCTGGCCCGCATCAGGGTGCACCTCGGCAACGCACGCAAGGCGCGCTCTGCGCGCAAGGCACTCGACAGTACCGGGCGGAGGATCGTCGCCTGCGACGCGTCTGGCGTGATCCGATGGACGACGCCGCAGGCCGCCCAACTCCTCACACGGGTCGGCCTGCGCGCCGACGAAGGCGACAGACTGCCCTGGCAGATCATCGAATGGCTCGCATCGGGCACCGATCCGCAGAGCCCGGGCGCCACGGACTCGCCTGCCTGCACGGCGGCCGACGGCGTGGCGTTCCGGCTGCTCGAACGCGCGCCCGACGGCGAGATCCTCCTGCGCCTGCTCGAGCGGGATCAGGGCAGCGACGAGGAACGTCTGGCGCAAGCCTTCGGACTGACGCTGCGCGAAGCCGAAGTCCTGCTCTGGATCACGCACGGCAAGTCGAACAAGGAAGCCGCGGAGATCCTGAGCATGTCACCCCGTACGGTCAACAAGCATCTGGAGCAGGTCTTCGTGAAGCTCGGCGTCGAGAACCGGACTGCCGCGGCGACGATGGCCGTGCGGGTCCTCTGGAACGAGGCGTGAACCGGCCGCTCAGCGGAACGCGGTGGCCACGAACCTCAGGCTGCGGCCCTTCTCGCTGAACTCCAGCATCAGCGGCAGGCGCAGCTCCCCGGCCCAGATCCAGAACGCGGCATCCACGTCCGCATTCGCGTGGCCGACCTGCCCGATGCGGTAGGCGAACGGCCCCTGGGTGCGTTCCTCGGCCGACAGTGCGCGGATACGCTCGGCGGGGCCGGCGGCCCAGCGACTGGGTGCGACGTCGCGAAACCGCGCATAGGGGATGTCGATCTCGCGGCCGGCGCGAAGCATGTCCGCATCGGCTCGCGCCATCAGCATGTACTGAAAGATCAGACTGACCCGGTCCTGGGTGCCGGGCGGCACCCACAGCGTCTTGCCGTCGTGATGGTTGGTGCGCGCCGGATCGTCGGTCTCGCGAAGGCGTACTTCCTTGACCCGCTGGGACCGGAAGACGATTTTGCGCGATTCACGGTAGTACTCCGGATGCAGGCCGGCGTCGTCGAGCCGTCCTTCGCTCTCGTAGACGAGATCGGCCAGGAAGCTGTCGACGTCCAGCACCACCCGGTACCGAGAGCCGCCGACTTCGACGATCAGGCGGGCCGACGCGATCGGGGACGCACCGACCCCGCTGACCAGATAGCCCGCGAAGTCCAGTTGCAGGCTTTCGAGGCGGGGCAGCGCCTGCAGGGCGCGCGCCGGTGACATCGGGCCGCCGTTGGTCTCCGACGCGGCCGGGGTGCCCGGTTGGCCAGCGACCGGCGGCCTCGAATCGGCCACCACCCGGGGCGCGACGGCCATCCCGGAGAGCGCCAGCGGCCAGCCGAGGAGGCGACGCCGTCCGATGGCAGTCGCGAGGGTGCCGTGGCCGCTCTCGCGGCCGCGCTCGTGCGTTGCGGCGCGTTCCGTCACGCGTGGCTCAGCCCGCCCGCTTCAGACCACCCAGCAGGGCAGGCACCGGCCCGCGACGCCGGCGCGCAGCCGAGATGGGCGTGGCCAGCGCGTGACCGGCGTTGCCGGTCTCACGCGGTTCGCCGGACTCGGTCCGGGCGACCTCCGGCTCCTGGTACGGCTGGCTGAACAGGGGATCCTGCGCAACGGATGGCACCGCACGCGGACGCGACGACGGACGCGAACGACTGCGATCGTCACGTCGCGTTCCCCGCGGCTCGCGCTCGCGGCGGCGTTCGGATTCGCCGGCGGCGACGTCGAGATCCGTGGGGGCGAGATCGCGCTTGATCAGCTTGGCGATCTCGCTGCGCAGGCGCTCGTCGTCACCCGTCATGACCGACAGCGCCAGACCGCTCGCGCCCGCCCTGCCGGTGCGGCCGATGCGATGCACGTAGTCCTCGGGTGAGTACGGCAGATCGAAGTTGATGACGGCAGGCAGCTCTGCGATGTCGAGACCACGCGCGGCGACATCGGTGGCCACCAGGACCTTGACCCCGCCCTTCTTGAACGCGTCCAGCGTGGCGAGACGCTCCTGCTGAGACTTGTCACCGTGAATCGCGTCGGCCGACAGGCCGTCGGTCGTGAGCTGCCGGGCCAGCCGGCTGGCACCGATCTTGGTGTTCGTGAACACGATGACCTGCGCGATCGAGTGCTCGCGAATGAGGTGGGCGACGGCCGATCGCTTGCGATCGTTGTCCGCGACCTTGTAGATACGCTGCTCGACGTTGTCCGCGGCTGCGTTCGGACGCGCGACCTCGATCAGCGTCGGCGAATTCAGGAAGCTCTCGGCGAGCTTGCGGATCTCCTTGGAGAAGGTGGCCGAGAACATGAGGTTCTGACGGCCCTTGGGAAGCAGACGGATGATGCGCTGGATGTCCGGCAGGAAACCCATGTCCAGCATTCGGTCCGCCTCGTCCAGCACGAGGACTTCGACCTGCCCGAGCTGCACGTTCTTCTGCTCGACGTGATCGAGCAGCCTGCCCGGGGTGGCGGTCAGCACCTCGACGCCGGCGCGCAATGCGCGGGTCTGCGGCTGGATGTCGACGCCGCCGAACACGACGGCGCTGCGCAACTTCGTGTACTTCGAGTACGCGGCCACGTTGACGTGGATCTGGTCGGCCAGTTCACGCGTGGGCGCGAGGATCAGCGCGCGCACCGGATGACGGGCGGGCGAAGCACTGGTGTTCTCGTGACGCAGCAGCCGCTGCAGGATGGGCAGGGCGAAGCCGGCGGTCTTGCCGGTGCCCGTCTGGGCCGCGCCCATGACGTCGACACCGGCCATCACCACCGGTATCGCCTTGGCCTGGATCGGGGTCGGCGTCTCGTAGCCCATGTCGGCGATCGCTCGGGAGATCGGCTCGGCCAGGCGGAAATCGATGAATCGGGGGGTCTTCTCGCGAGGCGTATCCGCCTCGGTGGCCGCTTGCTCGGCCTGCGTGGCCGAATCGGCCCGCACGGGTTCAGAGGTCAAAATCGGGTGTCCTGTACTCACTGTGGCTTGTGCCGGTCGCTGAGGCGATTAGCGCGACGGCGGGGGAATCGTGCGGAGTCGCGATCGATTCCGCACCCGTTCGGGAGATGCCGCCAGGCGCAGTCGTCCGCCTGAACGACTGGCACAACCCCCGGGGTCCGTGCCCGCCTCGGCGGGCATGATCCGTACCGGACCTGCGATGCACAGGCAACCGGCGCGCGCGGCGCCGGTCGGGGCCGGTTGCGGTGGCCCGGCGCTTCTCATGGATCAGGGCAGGCCACCGACCGGAGTGGATGCTGGCGGCGATCCACACCGATGGAAAACCCTTATTGTGAACGCATTGCGTGAACATTTGGGGTACAACGCGCCGAACGACACGATATTCCCTTGCGAACCGACCGGTGGCGGCGCCCGGAACTGGATAAAATGCCAGTCTTTGGCAATCGCTAACCGCCTGGACGCGGCCCGGGGCGCCGGGGCAGCACCCGGGCACCGACCTGCGGCACGTCCGGCGGTTGCGTGTCGCGAAGGAGCCCAGCCGATGCTCGGTCGATCCGCCCTGGCCTTCGTGGATGTCGAGACCACCGGCATGTCGCCCTCGCTCGACCGCATCATCGAGATCGCCGTGGTACGCGTGCAGTGGCCGGCCGACGACCACGGCCCGCCCGAGGTGCGCGAATTCGTCACCCTCGTCAGGCCGGGTGTGGCCGTGTCCCCGGAGATCCGCTTCCTGACGGGCATCGACGATGCCCGTCTGGCCGACGCTCCCACGTTCGGGCAGGTCGCCGACACGGTGACGGCCTGGCTCGACGGTGCCCTGTTCATCGCCCACCAGGCACGCTTCGACCATGGCTTCCTGAAGGCGGAGTTCGCGCGTTGCGGCCGGGCCTTCTCCGCCGAGCCGCTCTGCACGGTCCGGCTGTCACGCGCGTTGACGCCCGAGCGCCCGGGCCACGGCCTGGACGCCCTGATCGCGCGCTACCGGCTCGGCAGCGTGGAGCGACACACAGCGCTCGGCGACGCGAGAGTGCTCTGGCGACTGCTCCGGCGCTGGACCGCCGAATTCGGCCACGACACGGTCCTCGCGGCGGCACGGCGGCTGCTCGCCCGCCCGAGCCTGCCGGCCCACCTGGGGCTGGACAGCGTCTCGCGCCTGCCCGCCCGGCCGGGCGTCTACGCATTCCTCGGCGCGCACGGACAGCCTCTGTACATCGGCAAGAGCCTCAATCTCCGCGAGCGCGTCCCCGCGCATTTCTCGGCCGATCACCGGTCCGAGCGCGGGCTCAGACTGGCGAGCGAGATCCGTGCGCTGCGCTGGCAGGTGTGCGCCGGGGAGTTCGGAGCACTGCTGGCCGAGGCAAATGCGATAGGCACGCTGATGCCCGCGCACAATCGCGCACTCAGACGGGCGGCCCGGCCGGTCATCCTGGTCATGGACGAAGACGGCCTCGCGGCAAGGCCGCGGCCCTGGTCCGACGGCCCGCCGCCGGACACCGTCTGGGCAGGTCCGTTCACGAGCCGCGCGCAGGCCCGCGCCTGGCTCACGGGTCGAGCACGGGAGGCAGGCCTGTGCATGGCGACGCTCGGTCTGGAGCGGGTCTTTCCGGGCAGGGCGTGCTTTGCCCACCAGCTCGGCCGCTGCGCCGGCACGTGCATCGACCCCACGCTGCACGATGCCCATTCACGGGCGCTCGCCGCCCTGCTACACCCCGAGCGCGCCCCGGACTGGCCGGCCGGCCGTGCGCTGCTGCTGCGCGAACACGACCCGGACGACGACCGCCGGGCCTGGCATCTGCTGGAAGACTGGCGGTGGCTGGGAAGTGCGACCAAGCAGACCGAACTGCGAAGGCTGCTCGCCGACCCGCCCCCGGGCCCGGGCGCGGCCGACGAAACCGCCCCCCCGGAAGCGACCCGGCAGGCGCGGGACCAGACCGGTACGGGTCAAGATGCGCTCACGACGCCCCCGACCGCCTGGACGGACGACCGGATGCCGAGCGGGCCGGTCGGGACCCTGGCCGGACACCGGCCGCCGCCGGGTCCGCACAGCGTACGCCTGCACCGTCTGCTCAGAGGCTGGTTCACGCCGGCGGTCACCGCGTTGTCGCAGCCGACTCCGTCCGAGCCTGACGATCTGCCGCTGCCGGCCCGGCGGCGGCGCGACCGCTGCCGCTACCGTCTTCGGATGATCGACCGTCGCGCCGACGCGGCCGGGTTCCTCGGCGACGACTGACCCGCCCGCGCGTCAGCCGCGGCCCGGATCGGGGAGCGCGCAGTCCACCGCCTGCACGGGCCTGCCGACGCCTGCCTCGACGAACGCGAACGCGCGCACGCCACGGCCGCCGAGATCCTCGGGCAGCGGCAGACGCACCGCCACC
>JAUIAI010000155.1 GCA_030425615.1 Gammaproteobacteria bacterium | reverse complement strand
CCGATGGTATCGGCGCGCTGCTGATCCGTGATGATCAGCAGGATGTTCGGACGCTCGGTCATGTCACTTCGACGTTCGCTTGACGAACTCCTCGATGCCCGGCACACCGATTTCGCGGTAGTAGCGCAGCGCACCCGGATGCAGGGGGGCGGCGAAGCCGTTGAGGACCGTCTCCTTGGAGACACGACCGAAGGCCGGATGAACCCCCTTGAGCTTGTCGAGGTTCTCGAAAATGGCCTTGGTCATCCGGTAAACCAGATCCTCGGGCACCTTCTTCAGAATGACCAGACCGTTCGAGAGACCGAACGTCGGGGTCGGTTCGTCCACCCCGCTGTACAGCTTGCCCGGAATGCTGAGCCGGAAGTACGGCGGATTCGCGGCCTGGTGACGGGCGAAGAACTCGTCCGGGATGGGCAGCAGGCGGATGTCACGCTCGGCCGTCAGCTTCTTGACCGGCGGCAGCGGGAAACTGCCGTTCCAGATGGCGACGTCAAGATTGCCGTCCGCGAGCATCGAGGTCATGTTGCCAAGACGCACCCGGAACGGCTGGAAGTCCACGTCGGGCTTCAGGCCGATGGTTTCCATCAGCGCATCGGCGTCGAGCATCGACACGCCGCCCGGCTGTCCCATGCCGACCCGTTTGCCCTTGAGATCATCCAGCGTCTTGACGGGCCCGTCCGCCAGAGCGATCACGTGCATGGCCACCGGGACGATGGCCATCCAGCTCAGGATCTGGCCCTTCTCGGCGCCCTTGAAGTTGCCCGTCGCGGCGTAGGCCTGATACCCGGACAGCGAGGTGGCCATCGAGGCCTCCAGCTCCTCGCGCTGGAGCAGCTTGACGTTGACCACGTAACCCTTGGTTTCCTCGGCGGTCACCCGCACGCCCTCGACATTGCGGTTGATCACGTCCGCGATGCCGGCCGACCAGGTGTAGGCCGAACAGCCCACCGGGCAGGATCCGATCGAGATGTTGACGTCCGCCGCCCGCACGACCCCGGTCGGCACGATGGCCATCGTTGCCGCGAACAGCGCCCCGCGCAGCAGCGCAGCCTTGGTTCGTTGTTTCATGTCTCGCTCCTTGATCGGCCGCCTCGTCGGCCCCTTGTATGAAGACGACCGGCGTCACCGGCCATCCGCTTCAACTACCCTGCTTCACTGCCGACTGCTCGTGATCGTCACCGACCGCCCCCCGCTGCAGCCAGAGCAGGCCCAGCAGCAGCAGGAGACCCGCGGCATCGGTTTTCCAGGTCGCATTGATGAGCAGCGCGGCGACCGCCGCGAACCCGACGCGCTCGACCCAGTTCAGGCGCCTGAGCACCCAGCCCTGCAGGGCTGCCGCGAGCGCCAGGCCGCCGATGATCGCCGTCGCGCCCGCCATCAGCACCCATGGCGCGGAAACACCCACGCCGAGCATCGCCGGGTTGTATGCGAAGAAGAACGGCACGACGAAGGCGGCGGCGCCGAAGCGGCAGGCCTGCACCGCGATGGACACCGGATTGGCTCCCGCGATACCCGCCGCGGCGTAGGCGGCCAGAGCGACTGGCGGCGTGATCGAGGACAGCATCGCCGCGTAGAAGACGAACAAATGCGCAGCCAGCAGGTTCACGCCCAGTTCGACCAGCGCCGGAGCGACCAGGGTCGCGACCAGGATGTAGGCCGCCGCCGTGGGCAGCCCCATGCCGAGCACCAGCGAGGCGATCA
The DNA here is from genome assembly GCA_030425615.1 of Gammaproteobacteria bacterium. GTDB lineage: Bacteria > Pseudomonadota > Gammaproteobacteria > Burkholderiales > Burkholderiaceae_E > JAUIAI01. The sequence goes on along the minus strand of JAUIAI010000155.1, from coordinate 4,817 downwards.
TGGTGAGGACGAGGGCCACGAGCAGGCTGCCGCCCGAGACGGTGACCACCAGAGACGAGAACTTCAGGCCCAGACCCGTGAGCGTGATCACGCCGATGATGATTCCCGCGCTCGCGCACGCGGTGGCGACCGGCAGGATCGCACCCGCGCCGGAGACAGCGGCCTCCACGATGCGCGACGGCGTCATCCAGGACTGTCTGCGCACGAAGCTCAGGACGAACCCCGCGACCACGGCCCAGAACGACGCGTACATCACGGAATAGCCGTCGATCAGCAACCAGACGAAGACGACCATGGACAGCAGCAGATGTCCGCCCTGCAGCAACGCGTCGCGCACGGACGGCAGATCGTCCCGCGCCAGCACCCGGATGCCGAGCCGGCGGGCCTCGAGGTGGACGACCGCGAACAGGACGGCGTAGTAGACGAGCGCGGGCGCCAGTGCCGCCGCCGCGATGTCGAGGTAGTCGATCTCGGTCAGGTCGGCCATCAGAAAGGCCGCCGCGCCCATGACCGGCGGCATCAGCTGCCCGCCCGTCGAGGCGACCGCCTCGATGGCGCCCGCGCTCCTGGCCTCGTAGCCGTTGCGCCGCATGAGCGGGATCGAGATCGTACCCGTGGTCAGCACGTTGGCGACCGCGGTGCCCGAGATCATGCCCATCAGGCTCGAGCCCACGACCGCCGCCTTGGCCGGTCCCCCGCGCATCCGGCCGGTCAGGCCGGTTGCGATATCCATCAAGGTGCGGCTGGCGCCGGTCTGCTCGAGCACCGCGCCGAACAACACGATCAGGATCACGAAGGTGGCCGACACGCCCAGCGGCGTGCCGAAGATGCCGCCGCCACCGAGGTAGAGCTGCGACACCATCCGCTCGATCGAGTATCCACGGTGGCCCGCCAGCCCGGGGAGCAGGTCACCGAAGTATCCGTACAGCAGAAAACCGACGGCGAGGATGACGATCGCCGGCCCGATCACGCGTCGGGTGGCTTCGAGCAGCGCGATCACGGCGGCGACGCCGAACACGAATTCCAGCGTCGTCATCTCGCCGTAGCGATCGGCGATCTCGTCCAGGAAAACGATGTGGTAGCCCATGGTCACCACCGAGACGACGAGCAGCACTAGCGACACCATACGACCCGGACTCACGGCGGATCCGCCCGGCGCCAGGACGCTCGCACCGTAGATCAGAGCCAGCACCAGCCCGAGATGCGCCGGGCGCTGGATCATGTCCGGATAGACGCCGTAGTACGCCGTGTACAGGGAGAAGCCCGCGAGCAAGAGGGCCAGCGCGACGGTCCAGATCCTCAGGGGGTCCGATCCGTTCGCCGGCAAGGGGGCCGGAGGCGCTTCCGGGGACTCGCGAGATGCCATCGCCTAGTCTTCCCTGCGCCCGCCGTCGGCGCTCTCGCCGGCGACGACCGTCCGCAGTTCGAGGTTCGGCGAGAAGACATGGTCCAGCAGCGCGATCAGAGCCGCCGCGCGCGTGGGCGACATCTGACCACGGGTGACCTTCCTGGCCAGGGCCGCACCCACGGCGCCGCCGTTCTGCAGGCCGCGCAGCACGCCCCGGTAGTAGCTTTCGTTGCGCGCCAGGGAGCCGGCGAGAACGACGACGTCCGGATCGAAGGCGAGATCGACGTAGGCCAGCGCGCGCGCGAGCTCCTCGCCCGCGTCACGCAACAGGCGCCGCACCCGCGCGGCGCGCGTCCGGTCGTCCGCGGCGGGTTCGATCAGATCGTGAATGGCCCGCGCATAGTCCCGAACCTGCCCGGGCGAGTACTTCGCGGAAATCGCATCGTCCAGCCGGACCAGGACCGACCAGCCCGAAGCCATGCAGTTCAGGCAGTTCGACTGGCCGCAGGAACAGATCAGGCGGGTCGGGCGGGCGGGGAAATGGCCGATACGCCCGGCGTGAAACCCCGCGCCCCGCATCACCGCGCCGTTGAAGCAGACGCTCATGCCGAGCGTCGTCGCCGCATGGATCAGAACGACGGCGCTGGAATCGGGTGCGCTGCCGCAGAAGGTCTCGGCGCGAACCAGCGTGTCCGCGACCCGGTCCACGGAAACGGGCACGCCGAGCAGACCGGTTGCACGGGCACGCAGATCGAAGGGCTGCCAGCCGAGATACCCGTCCTGGAGCACCAGCCCGCGGGCCGGATCGACGTTCACGGCGACACAGAACCCTACTCCCGCCAGCCGCTTTCGATCGACCCCCGATTCGGCGACCAGGCGGCCGATCTCCTCGCACGCCCGGGTCACGGCATGCTCGCCGTCGCTGATGTCGTCGACGGCGAAAGGCCTCGAGGCGACGAGCTCGCCGCTCAGATCGACGAGTGAAACCTCCTGCGCATAGGCACTGAGCACCACCCCGCCGACGAAGGCGCCCTGCGGATTCAGGTGCAGGGCGGAAGCCGGGCGGCCCCGTCCGTGAGCAGAAACGCCCTGGCTGACCTCGACGACGAGGCCTGCGCCTTCGAGTTCGCGGACGATACGCCCGACGGCCATCTGCGACAGGCCGAGACGATCGGCGAGATCACCGCGAGACACACCGGGGGTGTCGAAGACCCCCCGCAGGGCGAGTCCCCGGTGGACCCGTCGCAGGGAGCTGGGCGTGCCGAGTGCGGACAAATTATTAACCATCGGTGAATATATATCCGCGCACCGAGTTGGTGTCAATGCCGGGAGTTCGTCGGAGGACCCCCGGCGTTCTGATTCTCAGGCCGGGGCCGAAGCGCGGTGCGGGTTCACCCCTTGTAGGGTTCGATGCGCTCGCCGCTCATGCGATAGGTCGTGACTCCCATCTGGGTCTCGGAGCGGTCGATGCTCAGGGTGCCGCTGAGCCAGACGGGCATCATGGCCCGGTACCCGGGAGCCGCCTCGCGCAGGGTGACGTGCACGATCTGGTTCGCAGGCGGCGGGGGCTGGTGGATACAGGCCCCGAAGTACGGGACCAGCAGCAGCTCCAGGAGAGCTCCGTCGGCATCTCGCTCGAGCGGCACGATGTAGCCGGCCAGCGTGACGCCCTTGCCGTTCATGGCCAGATTCGCCGGCGCGTTGTCGAAGATCTCCCGCATGTCCTTCATGGCGCGGTCCGCTGCCGGATCGCCGTCCTGGACGGCCGCGAGCTGGTCGATCTTCGACTCCGACAGCGGATCCCAGCCGGGGGGCATCAGGTTGTCCCAGTGGGTGACGGGGAAGCCCTCCACCTGCGGCAGTCGGGGCGTCTCGGCAAAGGCCGGAAAGACGGCCGCCACAGTGAAGATGCCGGTGGCGCAGAGCGCCAGCAGCTGCTCCATGAACCGGCGCCTCGGGCGCGTCGGGCCCCAGGGGATCGACCAAATCGGACGCATGACCATTCCTCCAACCCTCCGCCAGGACCGACGGGACGCCGCGACGATACACTCGCGCCACGTTGGTCGCAAACCGGAGAGCCGTGTCCATGATGCCCGTTGCCGCCTATGCCGATCGCCTGTCCGTGCGACCGGGTCAGACCATTCGCTTTCATGTCGCGAGCACCACCGGACAACCGGTCGAGGCGGACCTCGTACGGGTGATCTGCGCAGACGCCAACCCGGCCGGGCCGGGCGTCCGGCTCGAACCCCTCGGATCGTCACCGGCCGTGCTGGCGAAGCCGGCGCCTGCACCCGTACCGCACGGCAGCCATGCCGAGATCGCGGTTTTGCCCCGCTCCCTGCAGGATCACGATCTGACCTTCGGCTGCCGGGTCATGCCCACGTTGTACGGGCGCGACCGCACGATCGCGGACCATCATGACGGCGAGAACGGCTTCAGACTCGGCCTCGACGGCGACGGCTGTCTGCAGGCCCTGGTGGGCGACGTGCGCCTGCGCGTCGACCATCCGATGCCGCTCCGGGAGTGGTCTTTCGTCTGGCTGCGCGTCGACTTCCAGGCCGGTGAGGCGCAGATCGGTTTCCGCACGCTCGCGCACGGTGAGCCCGACACCCGTCCGGGGTCGCGCCTGGACACCGCGCGCGCGAAGGTCGGCGCGGCCGCGCATCCGCGCGGCGGCGTGCCCATGCGTCTGGCCTGCAGCGAGCCCGCCAGACACGATCATTTCAACGGGCGGCTGGAGATGCCTGCCCTGTTCGCGTTCTCGCTCGGAGACGAGAAGCTCGCGGGTCTCGCCGCGGGAGATCGGGCGGTTCTCGCACAGGCGATCGCGGCCTGGGACCTGTCGCGGGATCCGGGTGGCTCCCGGATCGTCGACATCGGTCCGCACGGGTGCCACGGCCGGCTCGTGAACACGCCCACGCGCGCGGTCACCGGCTCGCGCTGGAGCGGGCGCGAGATGCGCTGGCGCGATGCGCCCGACGAATACGCCGCCATCCATTTCCACGAGGACGACATCACGGACTGCCACTGGCCTGTCTGCTACGAATGGACGGTGCCCGAAGACACGCGAAGCGCCACTTACGCGTTGCGGCTGAGCAGTGCCGGCCACGAAGAGAACGTGCCCTTCTTCGTCGTGCCTGCGCGGGGCCGCGCCAGCGCACCGGTGGCGGTGCTCGCGTCCACCTTCACCTACACCGTCTACGGCAACAACATCCGGCCGGAATGGGACCGAGACCCGGCCTGGCAACAGACCTGGCGTGACCAGAGCCGGGCCTGGGGCGCCTATGCGCACAATCCGGGCGACCATCGCGAGTACGGTCTGTCCACCTACGATCTCCACACCGACGGCAGCGGCATCGGCATCGCCTCCTGGCACCGGCCGATGCTGAACGTGCGCGTCGGCTACATCACCTACCCCGATGAGCCGCTTCGGGCCTCCGGCCTGCGCCACTTCCCGGCGGATACACAT
>JAUIAI010000154.1 GCA_030425615.1 Gammaproteobacteria bacterium | reverse complement strand
TGCGGGCCTCTTCCTTGCTGATCTGCTTCATGATCGGAGACGGCCCGGTCTCGGCCTTCTTCATCTGCACGGTCAGGTGACGCATGACGGCGTCATTGAAGCGGAACGCGTGCTCGAGTTCGGCCAGCGTGGCCGGCTGGCATTCGACGTTGAGCAGCACGTAATGGGCCTTGGCCACCTTCTGGATCGGGTACGACAGCTGGCGGCGCCCCCAGTCCTCGAACCGGTGGACCTTGCCCTCCTGGGCCTCGACGAGCGCCTTGTAGCGCTCGACCATGCCCGACACCTGTTCGGACTGGTCCGGGTGGACGATGAAAACGATTTCGTAATGACGCATGGAGACTCCCGTTGACGGCCGACCCCCCCTTGGACCATCGATCGCGAGCGAACCGGTGCCGCGAACGGCAGACGATCCGGAACGGAATGGCGCATGGAACCCTGCACGCATCCAGACACGCGAATGGCCCGCAGCGGCAGGGTTGCCGCCCTGGGACGATCGTTCCTTGTGGACGAAGGCCCTTGCGGCGCGTCACACCACAAGAGCAAGGAAACCCGGCATTATAGACCTCCGCGTTCCGAACGGGAATACCCCCGCCCGCTCAGATTCCACGAGTCCCCTTGGTTGCCCAGATTCTCCTGACGGTCCTGGCCGCATCGATCCTGCTCTCGGTCGTCGTGGCGTTCGTCCTGATACGTCTGCTGCACTGGACGCTGCTCCCGGCGGCGGCGGTCGGACTCGGGACGCCGCTCGCGCTGCATGCGCTCTTCCTGCTTCTCGGATTCGTCCTGGCGTTCTGGATCGGCCGGCGCGCACGGCTGCCGGGCGACGCCCAGGTCGAGGATCACGGCGGCCTGCTCAAGGCCTGGTTCATCGAGTGCGGCGTGGCCTGGCGAACCTTCCTGTTCGCACAGCCGCTGTTCGGCGGCCGCGCGCTGCCGAGCGGCGCGAACCCGCGACGCACACCGGTGCTCCTGATCCACGGCCACCTCTGTAACCGTGCGGTCTGGCACCCTTTCGCCCACTGGCTCGCCGCGCGCGGACACCCCGTGTCGTCCGTGAATCTCGAGCCCATCTTCGCGCCGCTGGAACGGCACACGGAACGCGTCCAGGGCGAGCTTCGGCGCCTGCTGCGCCACACCGGCGCCGAGAAGGCAATCGTGGTCGGACACAGCATGGGCGGCATCGTCGCGCGCGCGACATTGCGCGACTACGGCTACGACCAGGTCGCGCACCTGCTCACACTGGGCAGCCCCCACAAGGGCACCTGGTTCGCCTGGTTCGGACATCAGGCGAACGTGCGCCAGATGCGGCCCGGCAGCCGCTTTCTGCGCGACCTGGAAACTCACGAGGCCACTCACGGCCTGCCGCCGACCACGATCGCATTGTCGCTTCACGACAACATCGTCACCCCGCAGGCCGAGCAGGTCCTGCCCGGTGCGCGGGTCATCGCCTGGCGGGGCTACGGCCATGTCGACCTGGTCTACCGGGTCTCCATCTTCGAAAGGGTGATGGCCTCCTGCGAAACCACCCGCGAAGGGCGCCCCCTGGAGGTGTCACGGACCGCCGACGCCCGCGCCTGAGGAGCCGGACCGCGTCAGGCGGGTTTGCGCAGGACGGCCGACACCAGATGCGAGCGGCCATGGTGCCCGGCCCCTTCGCTGACATCGGTGTCGACGTCGCGGGCCGCCAGTACATCCCAGCCCTCGAAGGACGTCGCCAGCAGGGCCTGGTCGTAAAGATTCTCGGCCTTGCCGGGCCCGCCCGTCTTGTAGCGTAGCTGGCGGATCCCGTAGCCCTCGATGATCAGCGTACCGCCGGGCCGCAGGGAGCGGGCGATATCGGTAAACAGCCGTTCGCGCGCCGCCGGCGCGGCAAACTGGATGAAGATCGCCACGACCGCATCCAGTGACGCGTCGGGCCAGTCCCATTCCTCGATCGTGGCGACCCGCGCCTGCACCCGTACCCCGCGCTCGGCCGCGAGCCCGACCAGCTTGTCGATGGCCACGGGAGAGATGTCGGCTGCGTGCACGTCGTGCCCGAGACCAGCCAGATAGGTGCTGTTGCGCCCCTCGCCGTCGGCGACGCAGAAGACCTTGCTCCCCGCAGGAAGGTAGCCGGCGCTTTCGACCAGCCAGGCGTTGGGGGCACTGCCGAACAGATAGCCGTCGGCGTTGCGATAGCGTGCGTCCCAGGTCTCTTTCGGATTGGCGAAGCTCAATGCATGAATCCCATGGGCTTGCTGAAGCGCACATCCGGTTTGACCGCGTGCTCCCGCTCGAGCTGCTCGAGGAACGCGCCGCCGTCGGGTTGCTCGTCGAGCAGCACGTACTGCCGCTTGACCGCAGCGAAATCACCTGGTGTCAGCAACTCCAGCCTGTCCAGACGTCGCGCGAGATCCCCCTGGAGAGCGTCGGACCTCCCGTCGAGCACCTCGTTGACGAACATGCGCCGACGCTGCTCGCAGGTGAGCGGAAGGAACCGGATCTTGAACGAGAACCGGCGCAGCGCGGCTTCGTCGATTCGGTCGAACAGGTTGGTGGTGCAGATGAAGATACCGTCGAAGCGCTCCATACCCTGGAGCATCTCGTTGACCTCGCTGACCTCGTAGTGCCGAACCGCGCTCTGGCGGTTCTGCAGGAAGGTGTCGGCTTCGTCGAGCAGCAGAACCGCCCCTTCGCGCTGCGCCGCGTCGAACATGGCCGCCATCTGCTGCTCGGTCTCGCCGACGTACTTGCTCATGAGATCCGAGGCGCGCTTGATCATCAGCGGACGTTCGATGGTCTTGGCGATGTGCTCGGCGAGCGCCGTCTTTCCGGTGCCCGGCAGGCCGAAAAAACAGAGCGTGGCGCGCGGGCGCGCGGCCAGCGCCTGCACGATCCGGGGCACGGGATGGCGTGCCTCGACATTGAGCAGGGACAGGTCGTAATCGGTGACGTTCACGCGGAAGTCGCCGCCGGCATCGCGATTGCCCAGCGCCCGGTCGGCGTGGGACAGCTGGCGCTCGATCAGCGCCTCGGCCGCCTCGTCGAGCTCACTGCCGGCCAGACGGGCGAACCGGGCGGCGGACTCGATCTGCGCCGGAGTGATGTGCTTGCGCGCCGCCAGCCGGGCCACGAAAGCCTCGCTGACACCGAGCCCCGCCAGGTGTTTGCGCGCGATGTTCTCGCGCACGCGCTGGGGCGGGTTCGCAAGTTCGAGGTGGAACTGAAACCGCCGTCGATAGGCCGGATCGATCTGGTGGATCGCATTGGAGATCCAGACGACGGGCACCGGATTCTGCTCCAGCGTCTGGTTCACCCAGGCCTTGCCGTTGACCGAATGCCCGCGGACCGACTCCATGAACAGCCCCGAGGCCTCGGAGATGGCCGGCGGAAAGACGTCCTCGACCTCGTCGAACAGGATGGCGGCGCGCTGACGCCCCTTCAGGAAGGCCTGCGAGACCTGCAACGACCGGTAACGCTCCTTGCCGGACAGGCTGTTGCCTTCCTTGTCGAGACAGTCCACCTCGTAGAGCTCGAGCCCGGCCTGGTCCGCGACGAGCTTGGCGAATTCCGTCTTGCCGGTCCCCGGCGGGCCGTAGATCAGGACGTTGACCCCCCGCGCACCGGCGGCACCGGTGGATTTCAGGAGTGCCGTGAGATAACGGGCGTCGTCGCCCACATGCTCGAAGTCCTCGCTTCGCAGGTGGCTCGTCCCGGCCGGGCGGGTGAACGCCGCCATCATCGAGCTCTCGTTGCGGTACTCCGCCGTCAGGACCGACAGCAGCTTCTCCGACACCCGCATCAGATCGCCCAGATCCGTGATCGAGTGCTCGGCGATCGGGGTCTCGATCAGACCGAGCGATTCGAGCCGTCCGCCCGACTTCAGTGCCGAGGCGACGTCGCCGACGGCGAGGCCGAGCACCTGCGCGAACATGGCGTAGGCTTCCTGGGCGCTCGAGGCCTTGCAGTCGACCAGAACGGGACGAAGGTCGCGCTGATACTTGCAGAGCGAGGCGTGCAGCAGCACCGAACGCTCGGCGTGGTTCAGACCGAGCACGCTGGCCAGCATTTCGATGTTGTGGACCAACTGGATGCGCGACTTGGCGAGCGCCGCGTCCAGACAGGTGATCGTGGTCTGGAAGACACCCAGCAGATCCTTCGCGCTGAGTTTGACCCACTCGTCGATGAAGTAATAGAACGTGCCGTCGTCATAGAGACCGTTCCAGACGCCGTGCCGCGCCATGAGCTCGTCCAGCGAGAGCTTGGAGACGTCGGTCCAGGCGGGCGAATCGCCACATCGCCGGACCAGGTACTCCTTGAGCTTGGCGAACACCGGCTCGGGCCAGACCAGAAACCGGCCGGCCAGCGTGACGATGTTGTTGATGTCACGACGCAGGTTGAACTTCGGGCCCAGCGAGAGCACCGTCCGAAGCGCGAACCGGATACAGAGGAGATCGACCGGCGCGGCGAGTTCGTAGTCGCCCGACACCAGCAGGCGCTCCCCCGTGGGGGCGCGCTCCGGCAGACGGGAGAGGATCGGCGACACGGGTTCGGCGGCCAGGTCTCGTCCGTCGTCGCGCGCGAGGAACTCGCGTTCGGTGTCGGGCATCCGGACCTCCTAGTGGGCTGCGTGCGCGTTCGCGCCTGGGTGGTGACTTCCGACCCCGGCCACGTGGTGCGGCCACTCCCGGTAGGGTCTGGAAGCAGACTCGATTTCGGAAGCAGTATCGCAGATCGCCGCCACCGGGGGTGCCGGCCGCGTGATTTCGGCATCGCCGCGCGCGCTCGTGCCGCGAAGGGTGTAAACGGCGCCGAAGCAGGCCCGCGTGCCGCACCCGCGGACACGACGCAACACCGTCGCACGGCGAAGCCCGTCCGGAGGGCCGACGTATACTCGCCCGACCCGGAGACGACGCGTCCCAAGGAGACCGACATGCAGCTCAGCCCGGATCAGGTCGCGCAGTTCGAGCGCGATGGCTATCTGTTCTTCCCTGGTCATTTCTCGAAGCAGGAGACGGAAGTCCTCCGTGCCCAGGTGCCCGTGGTTTACGCCGAGCACCGCCCCGAAGTCGTGCGCGAACGTGACGGCACCACGCCGCGCACGGCGTTCGCAGCCCACCTGTACAACGACGCTTTCGCCAAGCTGGGCCGGCATCCACGGATGGTCGAACCAGTCCGCCAGCTGCTCGGCGAAGACGTCTACATGCACCAGTACAAGGTCAACGGCAAACAGGCCTTCGACGGCGACGTCTGGCAGTGGCACCAGGATTTCGGCACGTGGCACCGCGACGACGGCATGCCCGAAGCCCGTGCGATGAACATCGCCGTCTTCCTGGACGAGGTCAACGAGTTCAACGGGCCGCTCTACTTCATTCCCGGCTCGCACCGCGAGGGCGTCGTCGAGGCGGGGCACGATCTGACCACGACCAGTTATCCGCTCTGGACGCTGGACAACGCGAAGGTCACCGAACTGGCCTCCCGGGGCGGGCTCGTGGCGCCCAAGGGGCCGCCGGGGTCCATGCTCCTCTTCCACGGCTGCCTGGTGCACGGCTCGCCCTCGAACATGTCGCCCTGGGATCGCGTCATCGTGTACCTGAGCCTGTGTGCGCTCAGCAACCACATCACGCGCCACAAGCGCCCGGACTACATCGCACATCGCGATTTCACGCCGATCGCCACCCTGAGCGACGACTGTCTGCTGCGTGACGACGTCAGCGGCCTGCCCTGGCCCAGCGCCGCCAGGGCCGCGTAACGCCGCTTCGTTCGGCGGCCCTGCAGCGGCCGCCCCACTCTTCTCGACGACACCATGAACCTCTTTCGCATGCTTTCGGCCCGGGCGGCCGAAAACCGGCCTATTCGTGTGGGCCTCATCGGCGCCGGGAAGTTCGGCTCGATGTACCTCTCGCAGATTCCGCGCACCCCCGGCGTGCATCTGGTGGGTCTGGCAGATCTGGAACCGAAGAATGCGCGTGCCGCGCTCAGGCGCGTGGGCTGGAAGGCGGGCCAGTTCGGCGCGCGCAGCTTTGCCCGCGCCGCCCGTGACGGCACCACCTGCATCACCGACGACAGCGCCGCCATGATCGCCGCGCCGGAGGTCGACATCATCATCGATGCCACCGGATCACCCGCCGCCGGGATCCGCCACGTACTCATGTGCTGCGAGCACGGCAAGCATGTGCTCATGGTCAACGTGGAGGCCGACTCCCTGGCCGGGCCTTTGCTCGCCCGCAAGGCCGCCGAGGCCGGCATCGTCTACTCGCTCGCCTACGGCGACCAGCCCGCGCTGATCTGCGAGATGGTCGACTGGTGCCGCGCCGCCGGCTTCGAAGTCATTGCCGCCGGCAAGGGCACCAAATACCTGCCGGTCTACCACCGTTCCACCCCGGACACCGTCTGGCCCTACTACGGCCTCACCGCCGAGGAGGCCCGACTCGGCGGCATGAACCCGCAGATGTTCAACTCGTTCCTGGACGGTACCAAGTCCGCCATCGAAATGGCTGCCGTCGCCAACGCCACCGGCCTGAATGCGCCGGCCGGCGGCCTGGCCTTCCCCGCC
>JAUIAI010000153.1 GCA_030425615.1 Gammaproteobacteria bacterium | reverse complement strand
GCCAGCGGCGTGGCCTGCATCGCTTGCCAGTCGAAACCCGGAATCCAGAGCGCGATCGCGCCGCCCAGGCAGAAGAGCGCGAACCCCACCTGCAGCAGGAAGCGCAGCCAGTGCGGCGCGGGCCGGTAACGACCGCCGCGAATCAGCAGCCAGAGCAGCAGACCGGCGTTGGCCACCGCCGCCAGCGAGATCGACAGCGCCAGTCCGGCGTGAGCGAGTTGGGGTACGAAGACCAGGTTCAGGGCCTGCGTCAGGACCATGGCCGCGACCGCGATCTTCACCGGGGTGCGCACGTTCTGGCGCGCGAAGAATCCCGGCGCCAGCACCTTGACGGCCACGAAACCCAGCAGCCCCGGGGAGTACGCGGCGACGGCGCGCGCGGTCATGACCACGTCGTCGGCGCCGAACCGGCCATAGTGATAGAGCAGGGCGGTCAGCGGTTCTGCCATCAGGACCATGGCGAGTGCACAGGGCAGCGCGAGCACGATGGCCAGACGAAGCCCCCAGTCGAGCAGCAGGCTGTACTCCGCGTCGTCGTCGGCCGCCACCGCCGCCGAAAGGCTCGGCAGCAGAACCGTTCCAAGGGCCACGCCGAGCAATCCCTGCGGAAACTCCATGAGCCGGTCGCCGAACGACACCCAGGTCACCGAACCGGTCGTCAGCCGCGAGGCGATGTGGGTGTTGATGAGCAGGCTGACCTGGTGTGCGGACACCGCCAGGATGCCCGGTGCCATCAGGGCCATCATCCGCCGTGTGCGGGCGTCGGTGAGCGCGGCGCGAACCGACAGCCCGATGCGCGGGGTCAGGCCGATGCGTCGCAGCGCGGGCACCTGGATGGCGAGCTGGGCGATGCCGCCGATCATGACTCCGACCGCGAGCGCCAGGATGGGCGGATCGAAACGGGGAGCCAGCAGCAGCGCGGCGGCGATGATCGCCAGATTCAGCAGCACCGGCGTGAGTGCCGGGACGGCGAAGCGTTGCCAGGTGTTCAGGATGCCCCCGCAGAGCGAGACCAGCGAGATCAGCACGATGTACGGGAACATCAGCCGCGTCATGACGACGCCGGCATCGAACGCGGCCGGATCCCGGGCCAGGCCGGAGGCGACGCCCCAGAGCACGACGGGCGCTCCGATCACGCCGAGTGCGGCCACCGCCGTGACGATCCAGAACAGCGCCGTGGCCACGCGGTTGATCAGTTCGTTCGGGCGTTCTCCCTCGCGCCGGGCCGCCGCCAGCAGCGGCACGAACGCCTGTGAGAACGCGCCCTCGGCGAACATGCGTCGCAGCATGTTCGGAAGGCGGAAGGCCACGAAGAAGGCATCGGTGAACGCGCTCGCGCCGAACACCGAGGCGATGAGGTTCTCGCGTACCAGCCCCGCGACGCGCGATACGAGGGTCAGGGCGCTGACCAGCGCCGCGGATCTGAACAGGTTGAAGGGCATAAGTTGGGCGCCGGCGGGGGCCGGGACGGCCCGCCACCGGCTGCGGAGGCGGGTCGCCGCACGGCCCACCGGCCCGGTCGCGCCGGGCCAACGGCCCGGCTATGGCCGAACCGGCCGACGGCTGCTACAATTGAAGGCTTTTCGCGAGTTGGGTCCCCAACCGCTCATCCACACTGTATCGGCGTCATGGCAAATATCAAGTCGGCACGTAAGCGCGCGCGCCAGAATGTCTCTCGCAACCAACTGAAGTCTGCCCAGCGTTCCGAGCTGCGCACGGCCATCAAGAAGGTCCGCAAGGCCGTCGCCGGTGGCGACAAGGCCGCGGCCACGGCGGCCTTCCAGGCGTCTCAGTCGGTGATCGACGGTTTCGCGGGCAAGAAGATCATCCACCGCAACACGGCATCCCGTTACAAGAGCCGCCTCGCGGCCGCCGTACGCCAGATGGCGTGATGTCCGCGGGGAGCGTGATGCTCCCCGTTCGGTGGCGGTATCAGGCTCCGGCTCCTGACCGGGAGCCACCGGATCCGCCAGGCCGCGCGCGCCGCTCAGCCGTCGTCCCTGGCGGGTCTCGAGCCGAACAGCGCCGTGCCCACACGCACGATCGTGGCCCCTGCGCGGATCGCCACCTCCAGATCCGCGCTCATTCCCATCGAAAGCTGATCGAACCGCTGCGCCCGCCCGGGCGGCAGCGAAGACCGGATTTCGCCGGCCAGCCGGGCCATGGCCTCGAACGCCGGTGCGGCGCCGGCGGGCTCCGCCGTGGGCGCGGGAATGGCCATCAGTCCGCGCAGCTCCAGGCCGGGAAGGGCGGCGACCGCGTTCGCGAGCGCCGGCGCCTCGGCCGGGGTACAGCCGTGCTTGCTCGACTCGTCGTCGATGTTGACCTGAACCAGCACCTGCAGCGGCGATGACGAGCGGGGCCGCTGGGCAGACAGGCGGTCGGCGATCTTCAGGCGGTCGACCGTATGCACCCAGTGGAAGGACTCCGCGATTGGACGCGTCTTGTTCGACTGGATGGGCCCGATGAAGTGCCATTCCAGGTCAAGATCGGCCAGAGCCTGCTGTTTGGCCAGGGCCTCCTGCAGATAGTTCTCGCCGAAGCAGTCCTGACCCTGCACGGCCAGCGACCGCACGGCGTCGGCCCCGAACGTCTTGCTTACCGCCAGCAGCCGCACGGAGGCCGGGTCACGCCCGCAATCCGTACAGGCGGCACGGATGCGGGCCAGTACGCCCTCGAGGCGTCGATGCGTGGATGGATCACCGTTCATGGCCGGAAAACGCCCTGTTTGTCGCAAACGGCTGTCGCCGGGGAGGCTCTTTTCCGATTATCGCAGGGTCAAAACCTGCCGACCCAGCGAAGGACTCTGCCCGATGGACATTGCCGAACTGTTGACGTTCGCCGTCAAGAACAAGGCCTCCGACCTCCACCTGTCCGCCGGTCTGCCGCCGATGATTCGTGTGCACGGGGATGTTCGCCGGATCAACCTGCCGCCCATGGAACACCAGGACGTGCACGGCATGATCTACGACATCATGAACGACACGCAGCGCAAGGAGTACGAGGAGAACCTCGAGTGCGACTTCTCCTTCGCGATCCCGGGTCTGGCCCGTTTCCGCGTGAACGCGTTCGTGCAGAACCGTGGTGCGGGCGCGGTCATGCGGACGATTCCGTCCAAGATCCTGACGCTCGAGGAACTGAACGCGCCGAAGATCTTCCAGGAGATCTCCGATCAGCCGCGCGGGCTCGTACTGGTCACCGGACCCACGGGTTCTGGCAAGTCGACCACGCTCGCCGCGATGATCAACTACGTCAACGAGAACCACTACGGCCATATCCTGACCGTGGAGGATCCGATCGAATTCGTGCACGAGTCCAAGCGCTGCCTGGTGAATCAGCGTGAGGTCGGGCCGATGACGCTCTCGTTCGCCAACGCGTTGAAGTCCGCCCTGCGGGAGGACCCGGACATCATCCTGGTCGGCGAGATGCGCGACCTGGAGACCATCCGCCTGGCGATGACCGCGGCCGAGACCGGTCACCTGGTGTTCGGCACGCTGCACACGTCCTCGGCCGCCAAGACCATCGACCGTATCGTCGACGTGTTCCCGGCCGCCGAGAAGGAGATGGTGCGGGCGATGCTGTCGGAGTCGCTGCGCGCGGTGATCTCGCAGTCGCTGCTCAAGACCAAGGACGGTTCGGGCCGGGTCGCGGCCCACGAGATCATGATCGGTACCCCGGCCATCCGCAACCTGATCCGCGAGGCCAAGGTTTCGCAGATGAATGCCGCGATCCAGACCGGCGGCGCGCTGGGCATGCAGACGCTCGACCAGTGCCTGACCGATCTCGTGCGCAAGAACCAGATCAGCATGGCGGAGGCGCGTGCTGCGGCGTCGGTCAAGGAGAACTTCCCGGGCTGAGCCCGGACTGCCCGGCGCCGCCCGCCCCGAAGCGCGCGCGGTGGCCGGACTCTGAACGTCAGCGACCGATCGCGGTCGCGGGGACACGAGCACGATGGAAAGAGAACAGGCGTCGAAATTCCTGCAGGACATCCTCGGGTTGATGGTCAGCAAGAACGGCTCGGATATGTTCCTGACCGCGGACTTCCCGCCGGCGTTCAAGGTGGACGGCAAAGTGGTGCCGGTGTCGAACGTGCCGCTCACGGCTAAGCACACCATCGAACTCGCGCGCGCACTGATGAACGACCGACAGGCCGCCGAGTTCGAAGAGCACCACGAGGTCAACTTCGCGATCAGCCCGGTGGGTGTGGGCCGTTTCCGTGTCAATGCGTTCATGCAGCTCGGCCGGGTCGGCCTCGTGCTGCGGACGATCAAGTCCGAGATTCCGCAGTTCGGTGAGCTGCACCTGCCGGGGCAGCTGGCCGATCTGGTGATGTACAAGCGCGGCCTGATCATCGTGGTCGGTGCCACCGGTTCGGGAAAATCGACCACTCTGGCGGCCATGCTCGGCCACCGTAACGAGCAGTCCTACGGGCACATCGTCACCATCGAAGACCCGGTGGAGTTCGTTCATCCGCACAAGAACTGCATCGTCACCCACCGCGAGGTGGGCGTGGACACGCTGAGCTGGGAGGTCGCGCTCAAGAACACGCTGCGTCAGGCACCCGACGTGATCATGATCGGTGAGATCCGTGACCGCGAGACGATGGAGCACGCCGTGGCCTTCGCCGAGACCGGTCACCTGTGTCTTTCGACCCTGCATGCCAACAGCGCCAACCAGGCGCTGGACCGCATCATCAACTTCTTCCCCGAGGAGCGCCGTTCGCAGGTGCTGATGGATCTGTCGCTGAACCTGCGCGGGGTGATCTCGCAGCGTCTGATTCCCACGGCCAGCGGCAAGGGCCGCCTGCCGGCGGTGGAGATCATGCTGAACTCGCCGCTCATCTCGGATCTGATCTTCAAGGGCGAGGTCGGCTCGATCAAGGAGATCATGAAGAAGAGCCGCGAGATCGGCATGCAGACCTTCGACCAGGCCTTGTTCGACCTCTACGAGGCGGACAAGATCACCTACGAGGATGCGCTGCGCAACGCCGACTCGGTCAACGACCTGCGACTGCAGATCAAGCTCAACAGCAAGCACGCCGAGAGCGCGCTGAACCGCAAGACCGAGCACCTGGGCATCGTCGACGGCTGAGTCCCGCCGCCTGCCCCGGGGTGGGCCGCAGGGACTGAACCCTACGGCCGTTCGGGAGCCGGCCCGACCGACCCCAGATCGAACACGAACAGGCGGCAGTCCAGCGCGCCGTTCATCACGGGAATGCGTCGCCGCGCCCGCAGGCCCAGCCGCCCCGGCAACCCGTGGTCGGCGGTCAGCCAGGCGAGCCGCCATCCCGAGAACTCGTCCCGCCAGCGCCGTCCCAGGGCGAGAAGCCGCTCCGCATCGCCGATCTCGTCCAGACGTTCGCCATAGGGCGGGTTCGTCACGATCCAGCCGGAGGCCACGTGGGGCGGACGCTTCACGGTGAAGGCATCCGCCACCGCGAAGCGGATCGCCGCGGAGTCCAGTCCGGCACGCCGCGCGTTCTCGCGCGCCACCCGCACGATCGCGCTGTCGATGTCCGAGGCGAAGATCGGGGCGGGTCCGTCCGGCGACGGATCACCCGGTGCCGGGGCCGGTCCGCCCGGATGACCTTCGTGCCCGGGCGCCGAGGGCCGTCTGTAGCCCGCCAGGCGCTCGAACCCGAACGCCCGGTGCGCACCCGGCGCCAGACCGGCCAGTCGCTGGGCAGCCTCGATCACGATCGTGCCCGAACCGCAGAACGGATCGAGAAGGGGTTCTCCGGGCCGCCAGCCGGCCAGCAGCGGCAGCGCCGCCGCGAGATTCTCCTTGAGCGGCGCCGCGCCTTTGTCCAGACGACCGCGCCAGCCGCGCTTGAACAGGCTCTCGCCGCTGAGATCCAGATAGATGGCCGCCTCGCGCTCGTCGACGAAGGCCATCACCCGTACGTCCGGATCCTGCGTGTCGACGTCGGGTCTTCGCCCGAATCGTTCCCGGAGTCGGTCGACGATGGCGTCTTTGATGCGCAGCGTCACGATCCGCAGGCTCTTGAGCCGGGCCCGCCGGCTGCTGAGATCCACCCGCAGCGTGTGGTCCGGTGTCATCGCCTGTTCCCAGGGGACGTCCGCGACGAGACGCAGGATGTCGCGTTCGTTGCGATAGGGGGCTGCGGCCAGGCGGAGCAGCACGCGGCTGGCGAGCCGGCTGCCTCGATTGACCCGTTCCACCACCGCCCACGACGCGCTCCAGTGCACGCCGGCGGAGCCCGCGGATACGGATTCACCGCCGAGCGCGACGATCTCCTCGGCGAGCAGCGGCTCGATACCCTGCGGGCAAGTGGCGAACAGGATCAGACGGGTATCGCCGTCCGGCGCGGCCCAGGGGGGCGGCGTCGTCTCGGCGGCGGGCGTGGCGTCCCGGTCCGACCCGCCGCCGGCCATCAACCGCGCCGCAGCGCGCGCTCGACGAAATCGAGGCGGTCCTGACCCCAGAACGGCTCGCCGTCCACCACGTACCAGGGCGCGCCGAACACGTTCGCATCGATGGCTTCCTGGGTGAAGCGTTCGATCTCGGCGTCGGCCCGTTCG
>JAUIAI010000152.1 GCA_030425615.1 Gammaproteobacteria bacterium | reverse complement strand
GGGAGGCGAGCAGCAGCGGGTCGCGATCGCGCGTGCCATCGCCAAGCGCCCGGAAGTCCTGCTCTGTGACGAGCCCACCGGGGCGCTCGACTCGCGTACCGGGATCCTCGTGCTCGAAGCGCTGACCGCGATCAACCGGGATCTGAACACCACTCTGCTGATCATCACCCACAACGCCGGCATCCAGCGAATTGCCGACCGGGTGGTTCACTTCCTCGACGGACGCATTGCGCGTATCGACCAGAACGCCGAGCGCGTCGCGCCATCGCAGGTGACGTGGTGAGGCGTCTCCGGTTGCCGGGTGGCCGCCGGTGAAGACGCTGGATCTCAAGCTCGTCCGGGACCTGCGCAGGCTCTGGGCGCAGGCGCTGGCCGTGGCGCTCGTCATGGCCTGCGGGATCGCGACCCTGATCACAGCCGTCGGAGCCTCACGCTCGCTCGAAACCACCCGGGATGCATTCTACGAGCGGCAACGCTTCGCCACCTTGTTCGCGACCGCCACGCGGGCCCCCGAACAGATCGCAACGGCGCTCGGTCGCCTGCCCGGCGTGGCCGCGGTCCAGACCCGCGTGAGTCAACCGGTACTGCTCGACGTGCCCGGCATGCCCGAACCGGCCAGCGGCCGCCTGATCTCGCTCCCGGACTCCGGAAGTTCCCTTCTGAACCGCCTCTATCTCCGCGACGGCCGCCTGCCGGAGAACCGGCCGGGAGAGGTCGCCACGCTTGCCGCGTTCGCGGACGCGCATGGTCTGCGACCCGGTGACCGGGTCGGGGCGATCGTCAACGGTCGGCGTGTCTCTCTGCGGATCGTGGGAATCGTCTATTCGCCGGAGTTCGTCTATGCGCTCGCGCCCGGAGATCTGATACCGGATCCGAGACGCTTCGGCGTGTTCTACGCCCGGCGATCGCAGCTCGCCGGGCTCTTCGACATGACAGGAGCCTTCGATGACGTGCTTCTGCTGACACGGCGTGACGCCAACCTCGATGCAGTCACGGAAGCGGTCAACCGGATCCTCGCGCCCTATGGAGGACGCGATGCGATCACGCGACAGGCCCAACCCTCGCACGCCTTTCTGGATAACGAACTGACCCAGCTGCGGGCGATGGCCAGTGTCCTGCCCCCGGTGTTCGTGATTGTCGCGGCGTTCCTCGTCAACCTGATCCTGGGACGGCTGGTCACCCTCGAGCGCGAGCAGATCGGCCTGCTGAAGGCGGTCGGCTACGGAGATCACGAACTGGCGGCGCACTATCTGAAGCTCTCCCTGGTCATCGTGCTCGCCGGAACCCTGATCGGCGCGGCACTCGGGCAGTGGCTCGGCTCGGCACTCGTGCGACTGTACGGTGAGTACTTCTCGTTTCCCTATCTGGTCTTCAGGCCGACGGCAGACCTCCTCGGAATCGCCGTTCTGGCCTGCCTGACAGGTGCCGCGATCGGTGCGGTGCGGGCAATGGTCCGGGTCGCGCGGCTTGCGCCCGCGGCGGCCATGCAGCCGCCAGCCCCCACCCGGTATCGGACGCTCGGGGGTGGCAGGCCGCTGAGCACACCCTGGATCGGGGCGCTCACACGCATGTCTCTGCGGCATCTGATCCGCTGGCCCCTTCGCTCACCGTCGTCGGGGTGTCCCTGGCAGTGGCCCTGCTGGTGACGGCGCTGTTCTCGATTGATTCGATCGCGTTCATGATCGACTCGGTCTTCTACCGCAGCGAGCGCCAGGACGCCACGCTCAGCTTCTCCCGGTCCCTGCATCCCGATGCTGCGCGACAGGCGGCGCGATTGCCGGGTGTCATGCGCGCCGAGCCGTTCAGGATCACCGCGGTCCGGCTCGGGAGTGGCCACAGGAGCCGGCGGCTCGCGCTTTCCGGGCTGCCGCGCGACGGACAACTGGCGAAGACCCTGGACCGTCGGCTGGAACCGGTACTGCCGCCGCCTCACGGACTCATGATTTCGGGCCGCCTCGCCGATCTTCTGAACGTGCGCATCGGCGACACAGTCGAAGTCGTGCTGCTCGAACACGGTCACAGGCGAGTGCGGGTGACGGTGACCGACCTGGCGCAGAACCTGGTCGGGCTGACCGCCGTGATGTCCCTCCCCGCGCTCAACGCCCTGCTGCGCGACGGACCGAGGGTCTCAGGGGCACGACTGCTCCTGGACGAAGCGAAGCTTCCCGAGTTGTACGAGGCCGTCAAACGCACTCCGGCGTTGGCGACGGTTTCGCTTCAGGGCGTGTCCAAAGCGCAGTTTCGGGCGACGATCGAGCAGAACATCGTCACGATGACGATCGTCTACATCACCCTGGCGGTCACCATCACATTCGGCATCGTGTACAACACGGCGCGAATCCAGCTGTCCGAACGCGCCCGCGAACTCGCCGGCCTTCGCGTGCTGGGCTTCACGCGCGCCGAAGTGTCCCATGTCCTGATGCTCGAACTGGCTCTGCTCGTGGCCGCATCGCAACCGCTGGGGTGGCTGCTCGGATACGCTCTGGCCGCCGCGATGGTTGCCGGCTTCGCCACCGACCTCTTCCGCATACCGCTGATCGTCACGCCGGCAACGATGGCCCAGGCGAGCGCCGTCGTCCTCGTGGCGTCGGCCTTTTCCGCGTTGTTGGTTCGCCGGCGCGTCGACCGACTGGACCTGATCGCGGCGCTGAAGAGCCGGGAGTGACCGATGACCCTCAAGACCCTCAAACCCATTCTCTGGATCCTCACCCTGGTGCTGGTCGCGGCGGCCTTCTGGTGGGCGCTCAGGGAGCAGCCACAGCCGGTCGATCTGGGTGCCGTTAGCCGGGGCCCTCTCGTGCTCACCGTCGAGGAGGCGGGTCGAACCCGCGTCACCGAACTCTATACGGTCACCTCGCCGATCGCCGGTCGACTCGAACGCCTGGCCATCGAGGAAGGTGACTCCGTGACCGCCGGTCAGACGGTCATCGCTTCGATACGCCCCCTGGAATCGCCGTTCCTGGACGAGCGAACGCGCAAGGAACGCCTTGCAGCGCTCGAGGCGGCCCGCGCCGAGGTCGCCCTCGCCCGCGTCGATCACCGCCGCGCGCTCACTGCCCGGGCGCTGGCCCGCTCTGAACTGACGCGAACGCGCGAGCTCGCGGACCGTCAACTGGTCTCGGCCAGCACGCTCGAACGCGCGGAGAGCGAACTCGCGCTGCAGACCGCCCTCGTCCAGAGTGCGGAAGCGGGGATCCGGGTCAGCGAAGCACGCCTGGCCAGCGCCCAGGCAGCACTGGCCCAGCCCGCGGACGCGGATCCCGGCCCGGGTGACGGAGACTGTTGCCGACGCGTCGTCGCGCCGGCCGACGGTCGGGTCCTGCGCGTACTCGTTCGCAGTGCGCAGCCCGTGGCGGCCGGCGCCCATCTCGTCGAACTCGGCGACCCCGGCAACCTCGAAGTCGTGGTCGAACTGCTGTCGCCGGACGCCGCGCGGGTCCGCGCGGGCGCGACCGCCTCGATCACGGAGTGGGGAGGCGGCGAAACGATCGAAGGACGGGTCCTGAGGGTCGAGCCCGCAGGCTTCACCAAGATCTCGGCGCTCGGCATCGAAGAGCAGAGGGTTCCCGTCGTGATCGCGCTCGAAAGCATCCCGGAGTCACTCGGCCACGGCTTTCATGCCCTGGCGCGAATCGTCGTGGAGCGGCACGCCGACGTGCTCCGCGTGCCCATCTCCGCCCTGTTCCGTCAGGGAGAGCAGTGGGCCGTTTTCACCGTGGCGAACGGTGCTGCACGACTGCGTACGGTGAACCTGGGCGCGATCAACGACCACCACGCCGAGGTCCGCGACGGCCTCTCCGCCGACGACCGCGTGGTGCTCTACCCCAGCGACCTGATCGGCGAAGGCACGGCCGTGACGGAGCGGTGAGGACCCCGTCCGACCTTCGCGACCCTCAGCGCCCTTTCCAGACGGGCGCGCGCTTTTCGATGAAGGCTCGCGGCCCTTCCCGATAGTCTTCGGTATTCACCAGCGCCTCGCTCGCCGCGCGGCTCATCTGCCAGAGCGTGTCATCGCTCTCTGACAGTGCACGCTCGACGATTCGGCGGCTCTGCCGCACCGCGAGCGGCGCGTTCGCCGTGATCCGTTCTGCGAGCGCCAGCGCGGCATCCAGGAGCGATTCTGCCGGGACCACCTGGTTGACAAGGCCGAGCTCGGCCGCACGGTTCGCCGAAATGGGGTCGCCCGTGAGAATCATCTCCATCGCCACCGTGCGCCCGACCGCCCTGGGAAGGCGGAACACGCCCCCGGCAGTGGCGACGAGCGAACGCTTGACTTCGGGCAGCCCGAAGCGGGCAATGTCTGCGGCCACGACCAGATCGCAGGCCAGAACGATCTCGCAGCCTCCTGCAAGCGCCGGTCCGTTGACCGCGGCAATCAATGGCTTGACCCGCTCGCGGCGGACGATTCCGCCGAAGCCGCCGCGCTCCGTCCACAACGCCTGCCGGTTGCCGGCCGACACTTCCTTGAGATCGGCACCCGCGCTGAATGCGGGCCCTTTGCCCGTCAGGATGGCGACCCAGAGATCGTCGTCGGCCTCGAACCGGTCGAGCGATTCCTCGATGCCGGATGCGATCTCACCGTTGACGGCATTGCGCGCCTCGGGTCGGTCCAGGGTGATTATCGCGACATGGTCGCGGACGTCGAACAGCACGGGCATGGTCTTGTCTCCGGTGGGTGCTCAGGGCGCTCCGCCCATGGCCGGCCGGCCGTGGACGTACTCGCATTCTGCCCCGACCCGGCCCCCGTTTGCCGGACAGAAGGTCCGCGCGTCGAAGACATGAAAAAGGGCCGCCAAAGGCGGCCCTGCCATGTCTGAAGCACGATCAGGACGGACGGACCTCCCCGGCCGGGCTGTCGCCGTCATCACCGCGCTGTCGCAGGAAGCTCTCGAAGTCGCGACGGTCGGCATCCTGGCGCTCGGCCTCCTTGAACGCTTCGAAGGCCTTGACGAGTTCGTCGAGTTTCTCCTGCTCGGCCTTCAGGCGGGCCTGCTCGCGCCCCAGGTACTCGGCCAGGGCCGTATTGCTGGGACGGCGGCCGGCGAAGCCGGTGAATCTCGCTTTGGGCATGTCACTCTCGCGAAGCTTCTGGACGAAGGGGAGCGCCTTGATCTGGTCGCGCCAGAGCGCCCAGGCGAGCATCGCCAGACCGATCGGCCAGAAGACGATGAAACCGACGACCATGGCCGCGATGTACAGGCCGCCCATGCTGCTGCAACGGCCGCGGCGACGACCGTTTCCGGAATGACCACAACGGCGCGGGCCCGGCTCGTCGGCCGGCGCGTCTGTGGGATGGATCGTGGTGCTGTTCATGTTGCCTCCGAGGATGAGGTGGACGAGTGCTGCGGCCTGGGCCGCGCCGCCGGTGGCTTGTTCTCCGACGACACGGCCATGCTAGTGGAAGCCGCCCGCCCCGGTGTTAAGAACTGCGAAGGGCTCGCTAAGAACGGTCATCGCAACCGAACACCGGTTAACCCGAACATAACGTCCCCTGCGGGGCCGGGGTTGACCTGACACGCGAAACGACTGAATAGACCCGCGAAACGCGCCGATCCGGCGCAGCCGGCCCCGACGTGGCAGGCTCAGGCGCAGCAGGCGCAGACGTAACAGGCTCGTCAGGCGCGGCGCGGCGTGTGCAAGCCCCGCGAATTCCCTGTCCGCGAACGGCTATCGGGCGTCGGCCAGCGGCAGGCCGATCAGGCGGGCGGCGCCTTCCAGGGTGAGGCCGTCGGCCAGTTCCAGGACCCGGAAGACGTCCCCGGCCGGCTCGAAGGTACCGTGATCGGTGTAGACCCGGGTGACGCAGGCCTTTCCGGTGAGCGGGTAGGAGCAGGTCCGCACGAGCTTGCTGGCGCGGTCACGGGTCAGCAGCGACATGCTGACCCAGGTCTGGCGGGCGCCGACGGCGAGGTCCATGGCCCCGCCCACGGCCGGGATCGCATCGGGATCGCCCGTGTGCCAGTTCGCCAGGTCGCCTTCGATGGACACCTGGAAGGCTCCGAGCACGGAGATATCCAGATGTCCTCCCCGCATCAATGCGAAGCTGTCGGCGTGGTGCACGAGCGCCGCACCGGGCACCAGCGTCACCGGGGCCTTCCCTGCGTTGATGAGGTCGAAGTCCTCTTCGCCCTTCGCGGGTGCCGGCCCCATGCCGATGATCCCGTTCTCGCTGTGCAGGAGGATCTCGCGATCGGCCGGCAGATGATCGGCCACGCGTGTGGGCTGGCCGATGCCGAGGTTCACGAGGGAGCCCTCCGGGATGTCGCGCGCGATACGGCCCGCGATCTCGTCGCGGCTCAGGAGACGGATGTCCGTCATGGTTCAGTCCTCCTTGAGGCCGCCGGCCCGGGTCGGCACGAATGGGATACGCACGATGCGGTCGACGTAGACACCCGGGGTCACGACCACCTCGGGGTCGATCCAGTGGCTCCCGTCGATCGCCTCGGCCGAGCACGCCAGCTCCAGCGTGAGCCCCTCGGGCCCGGCGAAGTAGATCGAGTCGCACATGCCGTGGTGGATCGGGCCCATCACGTTGACCCCGCGCGAGCGGATCCGGT
>JAUIAI010000151.1 GCA_030425615.1 Gammaproteobacteria bacterium | reverse complement strand
TACGCGCGGCATCGCCCGCCGTCATCGGCGGGCGTGGATTGAAACTGCATTGGGCTGATTACAGGGATCGCCTCAGAAAGGCATCGCCCGCCGTCATCGGCGGGCGTGGATTGAAACTTCGGTCCCATCGCCGTTGTAGTAGATGTATCGGGCATCGCCCGCCGTCATCGGCGGGCGTGGATTGAAACGAGACGATTGCATCGTGCTGGATGCCCAGACGAAATGGCATCGCCCGCCGTCATCGGCGGGCGTGGATTGAAACGCCGTGGCAGTTGTGCCACCAACCCCGTTGGAGTGCATCGCCCGCCGTCATCGGCGGGCGTGGATTGAAACGTCGTGAACTCGGACCCGTGGTCGATCAGCGCGAGCATCGCCCGCCGTCATCGGCGGGCGTGGATTGAAACAAAGACGCGATCCCAGGATACGGCAAGACCTACTGCATCGCCCGCCGTCATCGGCGGGCGTGGATTGAAACAACCGTCACGCCTTGTGTAGCCAGCGTGGCCGCGATGCATCGCCCGCCGTCATCGGCGGGCGTGGATTGAAACTTAATCACCTCCGCGCTGAGCGTCACGCCATGGAGGCATCGCCCGCCGTCATCGGCGGGCGTGGATTGAAACACCACTAGCTGTGTTTTGCCCGACCCGTTATCTTTGCATCGCCCGCCGTCATCGGCGGGCGTGGATTGAAACCCGCCGGGCCTGGCTGAGTTCAAGGATGTTTGCCGCATCGCCCGCCGTCATCGGCGGGCGTGGATTGAAACTTGGTTTGGTGGGTAATGGGATTTGCACCGACACATGCATCGCCCGCCGTCATCGGCGGGCGTGGATTGAAACGTGTTCATCCCCCGTTTCCGGCAAAGACTGCGCTGCATCGCCCGCCGTCATCGGCGGGCGTGGATTGAAACACCAGATCGGCGTAGTAGTCCCAGGGCTTGCCGCTGCATCGCCCGCCGTCATCGGCGGGCGTGGATTGAAACACCCCGCTTGGCTGGCGCAGCTACAGCATCGAACTGCATCGCCCGCCGTCATCGGCGGGCGTGGATTGAAACACGTCAAGCGGGGCGGTTGCTGTCTCGGCGGACGCGCATCGCCCGCCGTCATCGGCGGGCGCGGATTGAGACTACAACAGTGCTTTTACTTACATCTGGCCGCGCGGGAGAACCATCGAGATGCATCGCCAGTCGCGAGCAGTATCCCTCGAAACCAGGGCCATCCTCATGATTAGAGATGACACGCTTTGAACCTCTGTCATTGCTCTTGATCAACCGCCGGTGAACAATGATCGTCCGCGGTGGAGACAACAGACGGCAACCGCGGGTTCAACCACCCGCTGCGATCCGAGGTCCGGCGTAACCCGTTAGATTGCGCAAAGGAGCTGGTCCGGGCCGATGTGATTCAGGCCCATTACCAGCAGCAAATCGAACTCTGATGAGAGCTACCCGATAATCGTCAGCTTTACACGACATCACGAAAGGCGCGCTGCAACTCACGGGCTCCGTTGCTGTCGTACCAGCGACCGTGGGCGAGAATGACGCGCTCGGGCGCCCAGGCCAGAAGTGTCGCGACCAGTTCGCGCAGGTGTGCGCGGCGGCGCCGGAAGCTCAGGGCGATGTCGGGCGGCATGCGCCCGTCCGGGTCCAGAACGCCTCCGAGGCGTAACAGTGGCCACAACACGCGTGGCATCTTCGTCGCCTCGAAGTTCTCGATCAGATCCGTGAGCAAGAGTGTCCGGCTGGCTCGATGCAGGAAGACCATCTCGCGGTGATAGCCCGAATCGGCGAGCCGCTGGTCGATCTGGCCCGCCCAGCCCGATGGCGCAAGGTCAGAGAGTTCGTGGTCGATGTGCAATCGAATACCCTTGCGCCTCGCACGCGCAACGACCCCGGGGCTCCCCCAGGTGATCGCATCGCTGAATCGTGCCTGCCATTCCGATATCCATGCGTAGTGGATCCAGTTGGGCGCCACCAGGTGCCGGACGGGCCCGAGTGCCGCGACGGCCTCAGCCAATCCTGAACGATCCGCCACCGGCGAGTGCAGCCAGAGGCCACCATCATTCAAGCGAACGATGGTCATCCGGGTCGGGAAAGGCAGACCGAAGAAGCGGATCCAACCGCCGTCGGCGATCCAGAGATCCGGCGCGACAGGCTTGATCGTGTAGAGCGGCTCGTATCCGGTCGGGCGCTGCATCGGCGTGGCATCCATTCGCGCTCATCGGGATGCGAGGGCCGCCCGAGTCCCATTCCTCACGCCAACGAAGACGCCAGCGGCACCCGGTCCACGGCCGCGATCTCGGCGCGCAGCATGCGCTCCACCATCATCGCGCGCGTGTCGGCATGCGCAGCCGAGTCCCACAGGTTCGCGAGCTCGCCGGGGTCCTCCGACAGATCGTAGAGCTCGCCCCAGGGGACGCCGTCGTACAGCGTGAGGCGCCAGCGGTCGTGCACGAGCGTGTGCGCGCGCTGCTGGACGTCGGTGCCCGGCACGAGGCGCTGACCGTCGAAGGTGATGAGCACCTCGTCGCGCACGACCGCGTCTCCGTCCAGGGCGGGCAGCAGGCTGCGGCCCTGCATGCCGTGATAAGGCGCCAGGCCGCACCGGTCGAGCACGGTGGCGGCGATGTCCATGGTCTGCGCCAGCGATTTCACGCGCGCCGGCTGAAACGGCCGTCCGGGGTCGGAGACGATCAGCGGCACGTGCGTGATGGTGTCGTACTGCGGCACACCCTTGAGCAGCAGGCGGTGATCGCCCAGGTAGTCGCCGTGATCGGCCGTGAGCATGACCACGGTCTCGTGCGCGCGACCGCTCGCCGTGAGGGCGTCCATCACGAGGCCCACGGCGTCGTCGATGCAGGTGATCATGCCGGCCGTCAGCGCCCGCGCCTCGAGCGCCTCGCGAGCGCTCACGGCGAAACCGGCCTGGCCGCCGGTGGGCGCACGACCCGCGGCGCGCGCTTCGATCATGGCCTGCACGTGGGGCGGGCCCTGCCAGCCCTCGTCGGCGAAGGCCGCGGGCAGTTCGAACTGCTCGGGCCGGTACATGTCCCAGTAGTGCCCGGGCGGGTTGAACGGGTGGTGTGGGTCCGGGAACGACACCATCAGGAAGAACGGCTGGTCTTCGGGAGCCTGCGCGAGCCAGGCACTGGCGCGCTCGGCGATGTAGGCCGACGAGTAGAGTTCCGGCGGCATGGCCGTGCGTACGGCCTGTGGGCACTCGTAGTCGTGCGGCAGGGCGTTGGCCTTGCCCATCAGCGTGGCCTCGGCGTCCGGCCGCCGGGCGCGCAGCCAGCGGCGGTAGTCGCCGCCGACCTCGTCGCCGTGGCTGGTCACGAGCTCCACGTGATCGAAACCATAGAAGGGGGTCGACACACGCGCGTCAGCCTCTTCCCAGTGCGCGGGCCACTCGTTCTCGTAATCGGCGCCGGTCCGCCAGTCGCGCTCGGCCTGCGACAGCGCCTGCGGCGGCGGGCGGCCCGGACCGGCCGCGGCGCCGGGCTCCGGCATCAGCCGCGCCGACCCGGTGAAGTTCTGCAGATGGCTCTTGCCCACGAGCGCGGTGCGGTGCCCGGCGGCCCGCAGGAGCTCGACGAAGGTCACGGACCCCGTGGACAGCGGGATTCCGTTGTGGATGACCCGGTGCGCCGCCGCCGTGCGGCCCGTCATCAGACTGGCGCGGTTCGGCATGCACACCGGGCTGTTGACGTAGCAGCGCTCGAACAGGGAGCCGGCCGAGGCGATCCGGTCGATGTTCGGCGTGCGCACCACCGGGTGGCCGGTGCAGCCGAAGAAGTCGACCCGGTGCTGGTCGGTGACGAACAGGATGAAGCTGGGCGCACGTGACATCTGCGGTCTCTCTTTTTCGTGTCTCGGTCCGGCGCACCACGCGCCCGGGACCGGGTCCCGTCCGGCGGTTCCGCCCAGGCGGGCTCCGGACCGGTGGCAGCCGCCATTGTGTACGATCGAAGCCCACCTTGCCCTTCACCCCGTCAGGACACCCCATGAGCCCCGCACCCCGATCCCCCGCCACGATCTTCGCCGGCCCGCTGCGCTATGTGCAGGGACCGGGTGTCCTGGACGGCATCGGCGACGAAGCCGCACGCTTCGGCCGACACGCGCTGCTGGTGGCCGACGAAGCGGTTCTGGCGATCGTGGGCGAGCGCATCGCCGCGTCCTGCGAGCGGGCCGGCGTTGATTGCGCCACGCAGGTCTTCGGCGGCGAGGTCACCCGCGCCGAGATTGCGCGCATGGCATCGGCCGCCCGCACGGGCATCCCGGACATCGTGCTGGCGGCCGGCGGCGGCAAGGGCATCGACGCCGGCAAAGGCGTGGCCGAGGCTCTGGGTTTGCCCGTCATCACGGTGCCGACGGCCGCGTCCAACGACGCGCCGACGAGCCATATCTTCGTGATCTACGACGAGGCCCACCGCATCGCGGAGGTCGGGCGTCTGCGGCACAACCCCGTGTCCGTCGTGGTCGACAGCGAAATCATCGCCCGCGCGCCACGCGGACTGATGCTCGCGGGCATCGGCGATGCCTTCTCGAAGGCCTTCGAGGTCCGTCAGTGCCGTATGGCCGGCGGCAACAACGTGCACGGCGGTCTGGGCACCCGGGCTGCGCTGGCCCTGGCCGAACTCAGCTACGACATCCTGCGCGAACACGCCGTGGCCGCACTGGCCGCCGTGGATCGCGGCGAACCCGACGCCGCCCTCGAAGCCGTGATCGAGGCCGCGGTACTGCACAGCGGTCTGAGCTTCGAGAACGGCGGTCTGTCCATCGCTCACGCGATGACGCGCGGCCTCACGGGCGTGCGCGGGGCGCGCGAGGCACCGCACGGCGTGCAGGTCACCTACGGTCTGCTCGTGCAGTTCGAACTCGAAGGCCGTGACCCGGCCTTCGTGGAGGACATGCGGGCGTTCTACCGTGCCACCGGCCTGCCGCAGACCCTGGCCGAACTGGGCTTGAAGGATCCCGCCATCACGGACGCCGAACTCGATCGCGTGGCCGAGCTCACCGAGGCCGCGGTGTACTGGCCGAACTTCGAACGCAGACTGAGTCGCGCGCAGTTCATCGCCGCGATCCGCGCCGTGGAGGCGGCCGGCGCGTGAGGCCTGGCGGGTCGGGATTCAGACCCGACGCGCGAGCCGGACCGCCGTCAGCCCCTTGGTCAGCCGGCGCGACGGCATGACGAGCATGCAATCGTCGTAGGGCGTGACGATGGGCTGTTCGCCGTCGTGGCCGATGAGCGTCCCGGCGCGCGGCAGCACCTCACCCCCGGTGAACGGCTGGTCGAACGTGAAGGCCTCGGCCGTGATCGTCACCGGCTGGGTCACCTCCCAGGCCGCGGCTTCGGGCAGGGGCTCTCGACCGATCTCGCCGCCGAATGCGGCATCCACGACACCGGTCTCGCGCAGGAATCGCACCGCGCAGGAGAAGGCGATGTCACCCGACGTCGCGGCCCAATGCTGACCACACTCGGCGAGCAGCGCGTTCTTGGGACTGCCTTGCTCCGCGAAGTCGCGGTAGTCGCGCATGCGCCTGCCCTGGGCGTGGCCGCTGTCGGTCACGATGGTCTCGGGTACGCCGATCCGACGGGCCAGCGTGCGGCCCTTCTCGCAAGGCCCGGCCATCATCAGCGGCACGGCCGGATGCTGCATCGAATGCAGATCGAGCAACAGGTCCACCGACCCGATCAGCGGCCGCACCTCGCGTGCACGGCGCAACTCGATGCTGTCCCGCGCACTGTCGAGCACCTCGTCCGACCAGAGCCGGTTGAAGTCCTCGTCCACGAAGCGCGAGGCATTGGGGTTGGCGGGGTCGAAGGTCTCGTAGGCGGCAACGTTCATGAACCCCAGGGTCAGCACGCCCCTGACCGGCCGCACCCCCTCGCGCAACAGCCAGTCGAGCACGATCGCTCCGCAGACTTCGTTGCCGTGCACGAGCGCGCTGATCATCACGTGAGGACCCGGCTCGTCGGCCTCGAACCGGTGCACATACGGAATGCCCGTATTGCCTTCGGCGTAGCGCGAGATATCGGGCGCCTGGAGTTGGATCGGATAGACATTCGGCGTCGACGGGCTGGGCATGGGAATCCTCTGGGAAAGGGAAATCAGTCGGCCAAGGAACCGCGAGAAGATACCCGAACCGCCCCGGGACGGGCCGACGCGGGGCCGGTCGCCCGTTCGCCTGCCGACCTGCGGTCCGGGAGCTCGAACCCGAACGGGGAAATTCCGGTGGCAACCTCGGGTTTCCGGGCTACTATTGCGCCGAAATCGGGCCCGGCGTCGTGCGGGCTCACTTGATCACGAGGAGACCCCCCATGAAGCTTCGTCGAGCCCTGGGCGCGTTGGTGATGCTCGCCGCCGCCCCCGTCGTCATGGCCGAGGAACTGCGCATCGGCCTGGCATCGGAAGCCACGTCGATCGACCCCCACTTCCACAATCTCACGCCTAACAACCAGATCGGGCATCAGATCTTCGACGGTCTGATCAACCAGGGCGCCGCACAGGAGCTCAAGCCCGGGCTGGCGGAGTCCTGGAAGCCCATCGACGATCTCACCTGGGAATTCAAGCTTCGCA
>JAUIAI010000150.1 GCA_030425615.1 Gammaproteobacteria bacterium | reverse complement strand
CGAGGTGAGGAGCGACAGGCGGTTACCACCACCGGTCGGACGGAGGAGAGGCATAGGTTCCGTGCCGTTCTTGTCAGGGCCGGCTGATATGATACCGCCCCGATTCAATGGTTTATCAGGGAGTCTTTATGCGGCGTCGGTCGCTGGATCAACGGTCGTTCGGTGCGAGCGCCGGCTTTACGCTGATCGAGGTCATGGTGGTCATCGTGATTCTCGGTGTACTGGGTGCGTTGATCGTCCCCCGCATCATCGACAAGCCCGACGAGGCGCGTGTGACGGCCGCGCGTTCGGACATCGGCCGCATTCTTCAGGCTCTGGACATCTACCGGCTCGACAACCAGCGGTACCCGACCACGGAGCAGGGTCTCGTGGCGCTCGTCGAGCGGCCGGGCACCGAACCAGTGCCCAAGAACTGGAAGCAGTATCTGAAAAACGCCCCGACGGATCCCTGGGGTAATGCCTACCAGTTCCTCAACCCGGGCGTGCGCGGAGACATCGACGTCTTCAGCTACGGTGCGGACGGCAAGCCGGGCGGCGAGGGCGTGGACGCCGACATCGGAAGCTGGGCGCTGAACCGCTGACCCAGGGCCTCGAGGTGTCCATGACCGACCTTCCGCCGTTCCGGTCGGTCGGCGTGGGCGCCCGTTCCCGCGGGCAGCGCGGTTTCACGCTGCTCGAGATCCTCGTGGCGATTTCCATCGCCCTGGTGCTGGCCACCCTCGTGGGTCTGTCCGTGCGCGGCTCCGACCGCGGGCTCCAGATTGATGCCCAGCGGCTGGCGCTCTTGCTGTCGCTGGCGCGCGAGGAAGCCCAGGTGCGGGGTGCTCCCATCCGTTTCGACGCCGATGACCTGGGCTACCGTTTCCTGATCCGGCGGGGTACCCGATGGGAGCCGCTGCTCGACGACGACGACCTCCGTGCCCGCGACTGGTCCGGTCCCACCGGGTTGTCGCTGCGCAGCGACGATGCCCGCGAGCGAATCGAGTTCGGGCGGGATGTCGTCGATTCACCGTTCGAACTCGCGCTGGAACAGGGCGGCGAGACCGCCAGCATCCAGGCCAACGGACTCGGCGTGTTCGAGGTCCGGTTTTGAGGATCCGAGATCAGGGCTTCACGCTCATCGAGGTGCTCGTCGCCCTGACCATCGCGGCCGTCGCGCTCGTGGCGGCCGTCCGGGCCGCCGGCACCCTCACGGTGGGCAGCGCCGAATTGCGGGCCCGCACGCTCGGGCAGTGGAGCGCGGAGAACCGGCTCGCCGAGATCCGCGTGCTCGAGCAATGGCCCGATCTCGGTGAACGGCGCTTCGGATGCGATCAGGCCGGCGTTCCGCTGGTCTGCGAGGAACGTGTGTTCGCCACCCCGAACCGGTATTTCCGACGGGTCGAGGTCAATGTCTATGACGCCGACCAGCACCGGCTGGCGCAACTCACCGGTTTCGCGACGAGGCTGCCGTGAGGCGGCCCGCGCGCCTCGTTGCGGTCGGCTCCGGCCCCCACGGAGAAGTCATGGCCGGCAGCCCGGCCGCCCGGGATGCCCGCGTCGATGAGCGTCGATCGGCTCAGCGCGGCTTCACGTTGCTCGAGGTGCTGGTGGCCGTCTCGCTGATGGCCGTACTGGCGATACTCTGCTGGCGCGGCCTGGACGCGGTCCTCGCGGCGCGTGACCGCATCCAGGCCGAATCGGACGAGATCCGCGCGCTGTCCGTGGCGTTCACGCAGCTGGACGAGGATCTGCGCCGGTCCTGGCCGGTGCGCACTCTGGGGCTGCCCCAGCCGTCTCTGCTGTTCCAGCCGGCGGGTGAAGCCGGCTATGCACTCGTTCTGTTGCGCGAAGGCGCTGGCGACGAAGGCCTTCGCCTGCAGCAGGTGGTCTACCGTTTGAACGCTGGGGTGCTCGAGCGCGGCTTCAGTCGCTGGCGGTCCACGGGGTTCGATCAGGCGCTCGAACTGGACACGCTGACCTGGCAGCCCCTGATCAACGGCGTTCAGGGGGTCGCGTTTCGCGCGTGGCTTCCGGGCACCGGCTGGCTGGCCGGGGAGAGCCTCGGCTCGCTGGCCGCGCAGGCGGCAGCGGCTCGGGAGAAGGCCCGCGCCGCGCGACAGGCTCTCTCGGCGGCCCTTTCCGCCGGCGGCGGCACCGGGCCCGTGCCTGGCGCCGGAGCCAACGCACCGGCGCCAGCGACGGAAGCCGCCCTCACGGAACCGGCCGGCGTGGAAATGACCCTGAACCGTCGCGGCGAGCGGATCGTGCGCCTGTTCGCGATCGAGGACTGACCGTCGTGGCGGCAAAAGCGCGACAACGAGGGGTGGCCATCATCTCGGTCCTGCTGACGGTCGTTCTGGCCACGATCATCATCAGCGGGCTGCTCATGCGCGAGCACACCACGGTGCGCTCGGTCGAGAACCGGCTGGCGCTCACGCAGACCCGCTGGGTCGAGCGGGCGGCCATCGACTGGTCCAAGGTGATCCTCGCGGCCGACGCGCGCCAGGCCAAGGTCGACCACCTGGGCGAGCCCTGGGCGGTGCCGGTGGCAGAAACCCGGCTGGACGAGACGGTGACCGCCGGGGCGCGCATCGACGACGACACCCGGGCCGCCACGCTGAGCGGCGAAATCGTCGATGCGCAGTCGCGGTTCAACGTCAACTCGCTGGTATCGATCGCACCCGACGGCACGCCTTCGCTCGTCGATTCGCGCCGCCGGGTCATGGAGGCGCTTCTGCGCGTGCTGGGCCAGCCGGTTGCGCTCGCCGACGGTATCGCCGCGCGGGTGCTCGCGGCCGTGCCGTCGCCGGACGGAGGCGCCGCCGGCGCGCTGCCGCTGACGCGGATCGGCGATCTGCGCTCGGTGAGGGGCATGCGTGACGAGACTCTCGAGGCGCTGGAGCCGTTCCTGATGTTCCTGCCGCCGACCGCGGGCGCCACGACGATCAATGTCAACACCGCGCCGCCCGAGGTGCTCGCGGCGGCGATCGAGGAACTGGATCTCGCCCGGGCGCGCGCGCTCGTCGAGGCACGCGAGCGCACGCCCTTCAACACGCTGGACGAAATGCGCTCCTTCATCACGCCCACGCCGTCCTCACTGGACAACGCGTTGCTGGATGTCGCATCCCGTTACTTCCTTGTGCGCGGATTGATACGGTTCGGACGGGTCGAGTCGACCTCGGAAACACTTCTTGAGCGAGAATCCAACGCAAGGAGTGTGACCGTCATTTGGCAGCGAAGACTGTGAGGAAGCACGAATCGGTCGTCTGGCTGCCGCCACGATCGATCGGTGAAAGAGCGTTCGCCGCGGAAGCGAGCCTGCTCGCGCTCGTCCAGAGCCCGGAAGGCGCCCACTACGCGCGGCTGAGCCTGGATGCGCTGCCGGCCGTACGGTCCGTGCGGCTGGTGTTCGACGCGCGCGACGTGACCCTGCTGCACGTCAAGCTGCCGCCGCTGTCGGGCGCCAAGCTGAGGCAGGCGATCCCGAATGCCGTGGAGGACCGCATCCTGCAGGACGTGGGCGGTTGCGCGTTCGCCCTCGGCCCGACGGACGAAGAAGGCCGGCGTCTGGTGGCGGTCATCGACCGAAGCTGGCTGGAGTTCGTGCTCGGTGCTTTCGAGCGTCGGGGCGTGCGTGTCGCGTCTGCCTGGCCGGCCCAGCTCGTGGCCCCCCTGCGTGATGGGGAGTTGCCGCTGATCTGCATCGGCAACGGTATCGCGGCGCGGACCGGCCAGGTCGAGGGAATCGGCTGGACGGCCGGTGACACGGCCGCCGAGCGCGAACAGGCGTTCGCATCGCTGCTCGCCACCGTGCTGGCGCCGCCGCCAGCCGGCGGGTCTGCCGACGCCTCGGGCGGCCCGCAGATCGGATCCGCCGGCCATGCTGGCGAGCACACGGCCGCGGACGACGCCGGCCCCGAAGCCGCGGCCGCCGATCCCGAGGCGGCCGACGCGGTCAGCGAGCATGCCGCAGGCGGGCTGCACGCGCGCCGTGTCCGGCTGTTCAGCGACGATCCGGAGTGGCGCGAGCCGCTGGTGGCGGCGGTTCGCCGTCTGCGCGTCGGTGCCAAAGCCCGAGCCCTGCCGGTACCGGATCAGTGCCCGGTCGATCTGAGTACCGCCGTCCAGCGAACGGGCATGGGACGCCGGATCGCCGACATCGACTGGCGTGCATGGCGTCTGCCGATCTGGCTCGGGGCGGGCGCGACAGCGGTGTTCCTGCTCGGTCTGAACCTGCACTGGGGCAAGCTGGCGTCCGAGAAGGAGGATCTTCGAGAGCGGCTGTTCAACCGGTATCGGCAGACGTTTCCGGATGATCGCGTCGTCGTCGACCCGGTGCTGCAGATGGAGCGCCGCGTGGCGCAGATGCGCGCGGGCGCCGGTCAGAGCGGTCCCGACGACTTCCTTCCCCTGCTCAGCCGGTTCGCCCAGGCGCTGGGGCCGCAGGCGGCCGGCGCCCTGACCGGGCTCGAGTATCGCGACGGCCGCCTGCGCGTCACCTTCCAGCCCGACCTGGTCGCCGCCCGCAGCGTTCGCGAGCGCATGACCGCGGCCTGCCAGCGGATGGGCCTCGCCCTGCGGTTCGAGGACGGTCGCGAGCAGTCGGCCGTGGTGGCCCTGCTATGAACGGAGCACTCGCCGCACGCTTCGAGGGCGTTCTCGAGAGCTGGCGCCGGCTGGCGCCACGCGAGCGTCGCCTGCTGGTCGGAGGGGCCGTCGTGCTGCTGGCGGCGGTCGGCTGGTTCGTGTTCTTCGAGCCCGCCTGGCTCGGGCGGCAGCGGCTGCGTGCCGAGTTGCCGGACCTGCGCGCGCAGGTCGCGCGCATGGCCGCGCTCTCGGACGAGGCAAAGGCATTGAGCGACGTTCGCGCCGAGGCGATGTCGGCGGCGGCCGTGCGGGCGGAGCTTCAGCGTGCGCTCGACGCGGCCGGACTCGCCACGCAGGCGACGGTGGATGCCGGGAACGACCTCATCCGCGTCAAATTCGACGCCGTCCGTTTCGATTCCGCGGTGGACTGGCTCGCCCAGGTGGTACGCGACGCGCGCCTGCGGGTGGCCGATGTCAGCATCGTGCGCGACCCCCAGGCCGGGCGGGTGACGGCGACGTTCGGACTCGAGCGTCCGCTGGCGGGGGATCGCTGAGATGCGGATCGCTCTCTTCGTCGTGGCCGTGCTGCTCGGCCTCGTCGTCGCCGTGATCGGCTTCGCGCCGGCGTCCCTGGCGGACTGGGGCCTGCGTCAGGCGACCCAGGGCCGGCTGGCGCTGGCCGAGGCCGAGGGCACCATCTGGCAGGGCAGTGCTCGCCTGGTGCTCGTCGACACGGCCGATCGTTCGGACGGCGACGACATCCTGTCTGGTGTGGCGGTGCCCGGGCGCATGCGCTGGCAGGTGCACGGCCTGCCGCTGCTGATCGGTTCCCTGCGGGCCACTGTGCGTCTGGACGGAATGTCCGACGACATCCGTCTCGAAGGCGGGCTGGGCGAGTTGCGCATCGGCCGCGGTGAATTGAGCCTTCCCGCCGTCGATCTCGGCCGGCTCGGATCCCCGTGGAATACGGTCCGTCCCTCGGGCGCGCTCGCGCTGCGTTGGGACGGTCTGACACTGCAGCCCGGTCGCTTCGACGGGCGTGCGAACATCGAGTTGCGGGAGATGGCGTCGGCGCTCACCCCGGTGCGGCCGCTGGGCTCGTACCGGATCAACGTCGCCGGCGAAGGTCCGAGTGCCAGGCTGGAGATCGAAACGCTGCAGGGGCCGCTGACCCTGGAAGGCAGCGGCACCTGGACCAACCAGCGTGGAGTACAGTTCACCGCATTGGCGAGCGCCGAGCCCGAACAGCGCGGGCGCCTTCGTACCCTGCTGGGGCTGATCGGCCGCCGGGAGGGCGAAAAGACCATGATCAAGATCGGAGTCCGAGGCTGATGCAAACCGCTCACAAGCGCGCGCGCCGCTGGCATGTCCGGCTGGCACGCGCCGGCGGCATGCTCGCCCTGGCCGGTATGGTGCTGGTCACCTCGGCGCCGGTGCGCGGAGCCGCCGAGAGCGAGCCGGTGAGCCTGAATTTCAGGGATGCCGACATCGACACGGTCATCGGCGCGTTCGGCGTGCTGCTGGACCGAACGTTCATCATCGATCCGCGGGTGCGCGGCAAGATCACGCTCGAGACCCCCGGGCCGGTCTCCACCATGGAGGCCTACAAGCTGTTGCTGGCATCGTTGCGCCTTCAGGGCTTCACGATCGTCGCCAGCGGCCGGATCGCCAAGGTGGTTCCGGAAGCGGACGCCAAGCTGCAGTCCGGGCCGGTCGGCACCGGCAGACCCGCCGACGAAGGCGACAGGATCATCACCCAGGTGTTCCAGCTCGATTTCGAGTCCGCCACGAACATGGTGCCGGTGCTGCGACCGCTGATCGCGCCGAACAACACCATCAGCGCCTACCCGAACAACAATTCGCTGGTCATCACCGACTATGCGTCGAATCTTCGGCGCATCGCCCGGATCATCGAGAAGCTCGACAGCCCCCGCAATGCGGAAGTCGTCGTGCTGCCGGTCCGATACGGTATCGCGACGGATCTCGCGGCCGTGCTCACCCGGCTCCTGGACGATACC
>JAUIAI010000149.1 GCA_030425615.1 Gammaproteobacteria bacterium | reverse complement strand
CAGGGTCGTCTCGACGGTGCTGCCTTCCGCGCTGGCGGCCTGAGGGACGGGCGGAGCGGAGAAGTCGCCTGCAACGGCTGCACCCGTCAGCGCGAGAGCGGTTGCGGCGGCAATCGGAGCCTTGTTCATGAGATGGGTCCGTAGTCGGTCGGATGGGTCGGGGGAGGATGGCTTTTAATATACCATGCGGTATTTTATTATGCTTGCAAGCGCCCGGGATTTCTGACGACCTCCCCGCGTTCCGTCCGACGCAAGCCGTGCGGCCTTGCGCTCATCGTCGCGACGCTGGCGCCAGCAGCAGAATCATCGTCCCGAGGTGTACTCTTCGACACGATCGTCGGCCCGCCCGTCATGTCACTGCGCCTGCTGGCGGCGCTTGTGCGGCGGGGTCTGCTCCGCGCGGGCCGGCGGCGATGACGAGCATGTTCACCGCACAAGCCGCGCAGGGGAATGCGAATGAATGCCGACCCATCGAGAAAGCGCCGGGGTCGCCCCAAGACGACCGACCGCAAGCGAATTCTCGACGTCACGATGGATGCCTACTGGACGGGTGACCCGGCCGAGGTATCGGTCAACTCGATCTGCGAGCAGTGTGAGGTCTCCAAGCCATCCCTCTACCGGGAGTTCGGCAGCGAAGACGGACTCAGACGCGCCGTACTCGACCAGTACGCGGACGAGGTGGTGGCAAGGATTCTCGCGATCCTGCGCAGCGAGGAGGACTTCTCCGGCAAGCTCGACGCGCTGATCCGGTTCGCCTGCGACGATGAACTGGCCGGCAAGGGATGCCTATTCGTCAAAATGCGCAGCGACCGGCACCGGTACGGTCAAGAGACGCTTGCAGGCATCGCCCAGATCGAAACGAAGATGCTGTCGGCCTTCGGATCGTTCTTGCGGCACGGCCGCCAGCGGGGCGAATGGCGCGGAGCGCTGTCCATCACGGTTGCCTCCAGGTACCTCGTCGCCCAGATCGGGCTGGCCCTGAGCCAGATGGCAGACGGGGAGGACCCTGCCGCCGTCAAGGCGATGCTCGAGACCGCGCTGAGCGTGTTCCGACCCTGATCGTTCGGTGCGATTCCTTCTGTCTCACGGGTGCCGGGTCGACATCCTGCACGCTGCCGCGCCGGCTGACCGACGATGCGGACTGGCCACGATCAGCTTCACGGGTGGCTCCGGGAAAGGCCCGCTCGGCATCGACCGACGGCCGGCCTGACTGGCTCAAGCCCATCGACCCGATCGGCGACTGCAAGCGTCGCGGCGGTGTGATCGATCGCGACCTGCGCGCCTGCCGGCTGCCCTGAGGGCGATGCCCGGGGACTGCGGTTGCCGCAGCCGCCTAGCGCTCGAACGGCGTGGGCTCTACGAACGGATATCGCGCCTTGAGTTTCGTTCCGATCGCGCTCGCATTGCGCACATAGCGCGACCCGTCGTCGGGTCTGGCTCGAAAGGCCCAATTGGGCTCGCCGTCGGTCGCGCCGTGTATGAAGAGCCGCTCCTTCTGGCTCTGCAGACACTGGCGGTTGACATGCTCGGGATCCCAGCCTGCCAGCAGTGCCGAATGCAATTCGGATTCAACAGCGCTCGCTTCCGGCTGGCCCGCAAGATCGCGCAACTCGTCCGGGTCACGGTCGAGGTCGAACAGCATGGGGGGGTGGCCGTGCGTGTAGACGTACTTGTAAGGGCCACGCCGAATCATGCGGCAAGGCGCGCAGACGCCCTCGCCGGTGTACTCCGAGATGACCTCGGCCGGAGCGGCGCCTGGATCACGCGCTCCGCCCATAAGACGCGTGAGCGACATGCCGTCCAGCGGCGCCGCTGTTTCGTGTGCGAGATCCAGAAGCGTAGGTACGAGATCCACCAGCGAAACGGGCGCATCGATTCTTCGAGCCGCGAAACTACCGGGGAAGTGCGCGATCAACGGCACGCGGCACGACCATTCGAAGAACGACTGCTTGTACCACATGCCACGCTCGCCCAGCATCTCTCCATGATCCGAACAGAAGACCACGAGGGTACGATCGAGCAGACCCGTCTCGCGCATCGCCGACATGATCCGGCCGACCTTGTCGTCGACATAGCTGCACATACCGTAGTAGGCGTGCCGCGCGGTCCGCACGTGTTCTTCCGTGATCGTGTGCTTGTCGGCCGCGTGCGCGTAGTGCAGCCAACGACTCATCGTATCGAGCGCTTCGACCTCGATCGGCGCGACCCGCGGCATGACGATCTCGTCGTGCCGGTAGAGATCCCAATGCCGCTGGTGGGTCATGAACGGCGAGTGCGGGTGGGTGAATGAAACCGTCAGGAAGAAAGGCTTCTCGGCGAATCTGGCCAGGTCGTAGATCTTCTGGATCCCCAGATGTTCGACCTCGTCGTCGTAATCCATCTGCAGGCTGCGCACACACGTGCCGGCATCCACCACGGCCCGCATGTTGATACCGGTGGGCCGATAGCGCTCGCCTCTGAGCCAATCCGGTGTCCAGGCGAAGGACGACGGATAGATGTCCGTGACCACCCGCTCGCTGAATCCGTGCAACTGATCCGGGCCGATGAAGTGCATCTTGCCTGCGAGGATCGCGTCGTAGCCCGCGGCCCGCATGTAGTGCGCCACGGTGGGGATCCGCGCCGGCAGTTCCATGGCGTTGTCCCAGCAATCGATGTGGTGCGCCAGCCGTCCGGTGAGCATGGACATGCGCGCGGGAACGCACAGCGGGAAGTTCGTGTACGCGTTCTCGAAAACAACGCCCTGCTCGGCCAGGGCATCGATGTGCGGCGTCTGGACCTGCGGATGCCCGTAGGCGCCCAGCACATGCGGCGGCAACTGATCGGCCATGATCACCAGGACATTGGGGCGGGACTCGGACATTGACGGGATCTCCTCCGGTTTTGCGGTGCTTGACGTTGGGGCGATGATGGCCTATGTTAATTCCTAACGTCTAGTAATTAATTAAACGGAGACCCTTCGCTTCCCGGGGCGCCAGGAACCCGGCCACAGCGATCCCACGCCAATGCCCAACTCGTCCAGCCTGCGCGAGCCCCGAAATCTTCGCGAGAACAACCGCAGCGCAGTCCTCGGCGAGTTGCTCCGTCATGGAGCCACGTCCCGCACGGAACTCGCGGCCCGCACCGGCCTGACCGCCACGGCCATCACCCGCATCTCCCGCGAGCTCATCGAAGCCGGACTGCTCTACGAATCGGGCGCACAGGAACGCAACGGTCAGCCTGGCCGGCGAAGCGTCACGCTCGATTTCCGTGCCGAGGGTGCCTACGTCATCGGCATCGGTATCCATGCGTCGGACCATTCCGTCTGTCTGGCGAACCTGCGCGGCGAGGTCGTCGAGCAGATCGAAATTCCCGCCAGGCTGCTCTCCAGCCCGACACGGACGTTCGAATTCGTCCGCGACGCCGTCGACAGTCTCCTTGACGGCGCAGCGGCCGGCGGACGGGTCGTGCTCGGCATCGCGATCGCCATCGCCGGGGTCATGGACAACGAACGTCTGTCCATCGAGTCCATGCCGCAACGTGGTTGGGAGTCATTCGTACTGGCCCCCTACTTCGAGCACACGCAGCTGCCCGTCACGCTGGACAACGTGAACAACACGTTGAACCTCGCCGAATGGCGCTTCGGCCTGTCGCGAGAATTCGACAACGTGCTGATGCTGCGGGTGTCTTCCTATGTGGGCGCGAGCGCGATCTGCAACGGCCGGCTGTTGCGTGGCCTACGCGCACGCTCCATGACCCTCGGTCATCATTCCGCGCTTCGTCACCCCGGCGCTGACCTCGCCGGCCTTCGGCGGTGTGAATGCGGCCGCACCGGCTGCGCGAACACCGTCTTCTCCGGTCAGGCGATCGTCGGAGCAGTCCACGATCTCTCGCTTGAGGCGGTGCTGGCCGACGATCTCGACATGAACGCCCGCCGCCTGGCACGCATCATCGAGGCCGCGGCGAGCGGGCCCGGACGCGAGCGACAGGCACTCGTCGACGCAGGCATCGCGGCGGCTCACGTCCTGGACGACATGACGCAGATCCTCGATCCGGATCTCATCGTGATCGGTGGTCCGGTCGGGCAAAGCCCAGCCTTCCTCGCCGGAATCGAAGAGCGCCGTCTCCGGGCCGACACCCTCCCGCCGGCCGATGAACAACCCCCTGTTTTCGTGAGCACTATGAGCGTGGCCCAGGCAACCGTCTACGTCGCGCTGGACCAGTTCGCCTTCTCCACGCGTCTGAACATGGGCGCCTTGACGCGCCCACGAAAGGCTGCACGACTCCGCGCCGAGGCTGGCAGGCCATGAACGAACAGAGAAACCGCAGTCCGGTGGCCCGATGGTCACTTCGTTTGTCCGCACTCGCGTTCGCGGCATTCGTCGCGAACGTCCTCTACGGCAAGTGGCTGGTTATCAGCGGGCACACGATGGGCTCGCCAGTTGACGGTGTAGCCGAGTTCCTGCTGTTGCTCGTCGCCGTCGCGCTATTCATGACTTATGCGCAGATCCGCACGGACAACGACCGGACGCGCGAGGACCCATAGCCCTTGCCAGCCAAGCTGGCTTCAACAACCGGCTCCGACCGGCCAAACCAAGCAGGGAGACATCATGAACGTAGATCTCACGCATCGCACTGGAATGCAGCAACCCCAGACACTGCTCGAACGCCGCCGCTTCTTGCACGCCTGCACCCGTTATGGTCTGAACACCGCCCTGGTCGCGGCAGGCGCCGGAACTTTGCTCTCGGACGAAGCGCTGGCCCAGACCGCGAAGGAGGAGCGCGAACGCAAGAACGCGGCCAAGGTCCAGATGACCTTCGCGACCGCCTATATCGTCGGGGTTTCGCGCTCCCACCCGATCATGCAACTGGACTTCAAGGAGAACGTCCAGAACATGACCAATGGGCAGGTATACGTCAACCTCGCCCCCGGTAAGAAACTCGGAGCGGGCGCAGCGCTTGCGAAAAAGGTGCAGCAGGGCGTGATCCAGGTCGCGCAGCATTCGGCGTCGAACTTCGCACCATTCGCGCCCGAGGTCGACCTCATCAACATACCTTACTGGTGCGCCGACAACCAGCGGGTGGTCAACCTCGTCACTTCGCAGGCCTGGAAGAGCGTCATCGACCCGAAGATCGCCGCAAAGGGCTTCAAGGCGCTCTGGTACACCTCCACGTCAGCGCGCACATTCTCCGTGCGCAAGGGCATGAAGCCCATCCTGAGCCCCGACGATCTGAACGGCGTCAAGTTCCGGGTTCCCGGCTCGAAAATGCTGCAGCAGGTCTACCGGATGCTCGGCGCGAATCCGACCCCCGTGGCCTGGGGTGAAACACCGTCCGCCATCAAGCAGGGAGTGGCCGATGCGCTGGACCCTGTAATCAGCGGTCTCTACATCTTCGGATTCGGCGACATTCTGTCGCACATCACCCTCGGACAGACCGTTCACGGCCTGCAGGTGTACAGCTGCAACCTGGAGTGGTTCAACAGCCTGCCCAAGGACGTGCAGGAAGGCATCGATTTCGCCAGCGAAGTCACCTTCCACCAGAACCTGGCAAAGGTTCCGGCCGCCTTCGCCTTCTCGGCCGCCGAGATGCGCGCGGCAGGGGTGGAGATACACAAGCTGAACACCGACCAGATCGCTGCCTTCGAAGCGAAATGCGGCCATAAGCGCAAGGAGTGGGACGACTGGAAGCGCCAGCTCGCCGGTTCGCCCGCCGCCTTCGACAAGATGCTCGAAGCCGCCAATACCCGGGGCAAGTACTTCGTACACAACGTGTAGGCGACGCCGTTCCAGAGGGAGCCCCGGTATCCGCGGGCTCCCAGCCCGACCCGTGCATTCGAACGCGAATGCCTGCCGGAGCCGAAATTGAGAGACCTGATCCGAAAACTCGACGAGAACGGTGAGCGCTGGCTTCTGCTCATCTTCTATGCCTATGTCGTGATCGTCGTCTTCGTCGAGGTACTGCGTCGCTTCCTTCTGGAGTACTCCTCGTTCTGGGGCGAAGAGACCGCCCGGTACATGTTCATCTATCTGGTCTGGGTCGGTGCTGCCGCCGCGGTCAAGGATCGCGCGCACCTTCGAATCGACGTCATATTCAATCTCGTGCCCGAACGGGTCGGAGCCTGGATCTATCTCC
This sequence comes from Gammaproteobacteria bacterium, assembly GCA_030425615.1. Classification (GTDB taxonomy): domain Bacteria; phylum Pseudomonadota; class Gammaproteobacteria; order Burkholderiales; family Burkholderiaceae_E; genus JAUIAI01. The sequence goes on along the minus strand of JAUIAI010000149.1, from coordinate 482 downwards.
TGGGCGATGTACTCACCGTACTGTTCGCCTGTCTGGTGCTCTGGCTGTCGCTGGAGTCCGTAGCGACCTCGATCCGCTTCGAGTCGCAGACCCACGGACTGCGCATCAGTCAGGCATGGTTCACGGCCGCGGTGCCCTTCGGGTTCACGTTGATCCTGATCCGGCTGCTTCAATCCATCCGCCGCGACTTGGCCGACATCCGGGCCGGACGTGGAATCCGCACCAGCGGCAAGCTCTTCGACTGACCCGACATGAACGCCCTTTACCAACAACCCGGCGCCGCGACCGAGCTCGGCTGGGACATCGGTGCGCCGATGCTTCTGATCATCGTGCTGCTGTTGCTCGGCGTCCCTATGTGGGTCGCAATGGGCGTCGGCGTGGTGATCCTGCTGCTGCTGACCGATGTCCTGCCTCTCGCGCTGCTCGGTGAATCTCTGTTCGAAGGAATCGATGCCTTCGCACTGATCGCGGTACCGCTGTTC
>JAUIAI010000148.1 GCA_030425615.1 Gammaproteobacteria bacterium | reverse complement strand
AGGCGATGGTTTGCCCGTTCACCTCGGCGCGGGCATCGGTAAAACCGGCGAGCACGCTCACCGGCGCGTCAGGGCATCAAGAATGCGCGCCCAGCTCCGGATGCCCTTGTGAAAGCTCTTGAGGTCGTATTTTTCGTTCGGGGAATGGATCGCGTCATCGTCATTGGCGAACCCGACCAGGAGCGCATCCATGCCGAGCACGTCCTTGAAGAACCCGGTGGCGAACAATGCCCGGATGGCTTCGCTCGCGCGCTCGTCGGTCATGCGCTCACCGACCCGGACGGGCAGGTAGCTGAACACCGTTCCGGGGTCGATACGTTGGACACCCTCGACACGGATGTCGCGGATCGTGAACGCCTCGAACGCACCGGCCTGCAGCGGCAGCCAGGCCAGGGCGACGAGCAATAGTTGTCCGATCAGCCGGGTCACCGACTGCTCACGAATGCGCATGGGGATCAGAGCCCGGCCAGTCTCGCGATGTCGTTGAATAACGCGACCGCCATCATGACGAAGATGACACCCACGCCCGCGCGCTGGGTCAGATCCATCATGCGATCCGACAAGGGGCGGCCGCGAATCGCTTCGATTGCGTAATATACCAAATGGCCCCCGTCCAGCACCGGGATGGGAAGCAGGTTCAGCACCCCCAGGCTGATGCTGATCAGCGCCAGAAAGCTCACGTAGGCGAACCAGCCCACCTTGGCCGTCTGCCCCGCCAGATCCGCGATGGTCACCGGACCGCTCAGATTGCGGATGGACAGGTCGCCCGTGATCATCTTGCCGAACATTCGCAGCGAGAACAGCGACATCTCCCAGGTCTGGCGCGCCCCGATCAGAAGCGACTCGACGGGTCCGTGACGGACCAGCTCCATGGCCAGATCGTCGCGCAGGTTGGCGCCGATCCGTCCATACCGCCCGGCAGGAAGTGTCTCGTCCGTGATCGCTTCCGGGGTGACCTCGACCTCGAGCGAGGCACCGTCCCGCATGAGCTCGAAACGCACGGGACGCTCGGGATTGTCGCGAACGACGTCGATCAGTTCCCGGGCACGCCGGATCGGCGTGCCGTCCACCGCGGTGACCCGGTCCCCGGTCCGCAGTCCGTCACGCGCCGCCGCGCCGTCGGGCAGCAGCTCGCCGACCATCACGTCACCCGGAGCGATTGCGAGCCCGAGTGTGTTCATGAAGTCGCGTTCCGCCTCGCCCTCGGGCAGCGAGTCCGTAGCCAGTGTGATGGTGCGCGGTGAGCCGTCGCGCAGGACGTCCACGGCGACTTCGCCCCGCTCGATGACCGGCTCCAGAAGCCTCAGGCGCACGTCGTGCCGATGCGGTCGCCGCCCTCGAAGCCCGCGGACGCCGCCGGCGTCTGGGCGCGGGGGGAGTCGATGATGGCCGCCGGCTCCATCACGCCGACCCAGCCCAGGGTCGCGTAAAGGAGCGCGGCCAGGGCGAAATTGGCCGCGGGCCCGGCGGCGACGATCACGGCACGCGCGCCCAGGGACTGGCGCGTGAACGCCCGCGGCAGGTCTTCGGCCGAGATGGCTCCCTGCGACTCGTCACGCTCGTCCACCATCCGTACATAGCCCCCGAGCGGAATCGCCGCGAGGGTCCATTGCGTGCGATCCCTGCCCACGGACCAGCTCAGCAGGGGCTTGCCGAACCCGATCGAGAAGCGCAGCACCTTGACGTCGAACATCCTGGCCGCCGAGTAGTGGCCGAGCTCGTGCACGAAGATCAGCACGGTCAGGGCCACGAGAAAGGCGATGATCGTCAACATGGCTCAGTCCAGTGAGTCGATGGTTTCGCGTGCCAGCGCACGCGCCGCGTCGTCGAGCATCTCGACGGCCTCGATGTCGGCACCGGCAGAGCCGTGTCCCTGACGTTCCAGAACCCGGGCGCAGACTTCGGAGATCTGCATGAATCCGATTCGCCCCTCCAGAAACGCGGCGACGGCGATTTCGTTGGCGGCATTCAGCACGCACGGGCCGGCTCCGCCCTGACGCAACGCCTCGGTCGCGAGTCCGAGGCAGGGGAAACGACCGGGGTCCGGCGCTTCGAAGTGCAGGCGCCCGAGTTCGGGCAGCGACAACGCCGCCACACCGCTGTCGAGCCGGTGCGGGAAGCCCAGCGCGTGGGCGATGGGCGTGCGCATGTCGGGGTTCCCGAGTTGGGCGAGCGTCGAGCCGTCGTCGTACTGCACCATGGAGTGGATGATGCTCTCCGGGTGGACGACCACCTCGAGTCGGTCGGGCCCCACCCCGAAAAGATAGTGCGCTTCGATCAGTTCGAGCCCCTTGTTCATCATCGTGGCCGAGTCCACCGAGATCTTGCGCCCCATCGACCAGTTCGGGTGGGCACACGCCTGCTCCGGGGTGACACCCGCCATGCGCTCGGGCGACCAGTCACGAAACGGACCACCCGAGGCCGTCAACACGATCCTGGCCACGCCCTGCCCCGCTGACTGAGGGTCGAGCGCGTGCCAGAACGGAGGCAGACACTGGAACACCGCGTTGTGTTCGCTGTCGATGGGCAGCACGGTCGCTTTGCCGGCACGACTCGCGGACAGGAAGACCTCACCGGCCATCACCAACGCTCCCTTGTTCGACAGGAGAACCGTCTTGCCCGCCCCGGCCGCCGCGAGTGCAGGTCGCATACCCGCCGCGCCCACGATCGCCGCCATGACCACGTCGACCGACGGGTCCGATGCCGCGCCGCAGAGCGCATCGATCCCGTGACCGACCGTGACCTCCGGTGCGCGCTCCGAAAGCAGGTCCCGCAGACGCGTGGCGTCGTCGGATCCGGAGACCACAGCCATGCGAGGCCGAAAGCGGATCGCCTGCTCGGCAAGCTGTTCGATACGCGAGTTGGCGCTCAGGGCCAGCACCTCGAAACGCTCAGGATGCCGGGCCAGAACGTCCAGTGTGCTCACACCGATCGAGCCCGTCGCGCCGAGCACGGCCACGCCACGTCGTTTCATCCGGACAGTCCTATGTGCATCAGTGCGACCAGCGGCATTGTCGGCAGCAACGCGTCGATCCTGTCGAGTATCCCCCCGTGCCCCGGCAGTATCCGGCCGCTGTCCTTGACCCCGGCACCGCGTTTGACCAGCGACTCCACCAGGTCGCCCACGACGGACAGCGCGGCCACGGCCGCCAGCGCGACACCGGCCAGCCACGGGCCCACGGTGGCCACCAGCCGTGCCGGCAGGGTGTCGGCCAGCGACGGCGCGGCCGCGACGGACAGACCGATGACCACGACCAGCCCCATGCCGCCGAGGGCACCTTCGATGCTCTTACCAGGACTGATCCGGGGGGCGAGCTTTCGACGACCGAAACCCTTGCCCACGAAGTACGCGCCGATGTCGGCTACCCAGACAATGGCCATCGCCACCAGCAGCGCCGCCACACCGATGCCACGGAGATGGACCAGGCTGAGCCAGCAGACCGCCAGCAGAGCCGGTCCCGCCCAGCGGGCCCCGGGACCAGTCGCCTCGCGCCGCAACCACCAGGGCGCGACCGCCAGCCAGAAGAGCGTTGCCGCGCCGAGCACCGTCAGAAGCAATCCGCCTGGCGTGGGCAGGTCCGCGACCAGCCAGAGCACACCGAGCACACCGAGCGATCCGGCAACCGGCCAGGCCAGACGACGTGCCCCGGTCAGATTGAGCCACTCCGCACAGCCGACCACCAGAAAGAGCAGGGTCAGACCTGCCCAGGCCCACGGGGGAAGCCAGAAAAGAGTCGGCAGGATGAGCGCCAGCAGCGCCACCGCGGTCACCACCCGGGTGCCCAGCATCAGCCGCTCGCCACCTGCGCGCCCGTACGACCGAAGCGGCGTTCACGACGACGAAAGTCGGCGATCGCCTCGGCCAGCGCGCTGGCCCCGAAATCGGGCCAGAAGAGATCAGTGAAATAGAGTTCCGTGTAGGCCATCTGCCACAGCAGGAAGTTGCTGATGCGCTGTTCGCCGCCGGTACGGATGAAGAGATCGGGTTCGGGGGTGTCGGCCAGCGCGAGAAAGGGCGCGAGATCCGCCTCGTCGGGATGGCCCGGCTGGTGGATCAGGTCAGGACGTTCGCGCAGCAGGGTTCGTACGGCATTCATGATGTCCCAGCGCCCCCCGTAGTTGGCTGCGACCGTCAGCAAGAGCCCGGTGTTGTGCGCGGTTCGGCTCTCGGCCTGCTCTATGAGCCGCTGCAACTTGGGATCGAAGCGACTCAGATCGCCGACCACCCGCAGGCGGATCCCGTTGGCCCGCAACTGGGCGATCTCCTTCTGGAGAGCCGTCATGAACAGCCGCATCAGCACCGACACTTCCTCGGCCGGCCGTTGCCAGTTCTCGGAACTGAACGCGAACAGCGTCAGATACTCGACGTCATGGCGCACGGCCGCCTCGACGGTACGCCGGACGGCTTCGACACCCTTGGCGTGTCCCGCCACACGGGGCAGATGGCGTCGCTGGGCCCAGCGCCCGTTCCCATCCATGACGATGGCCACATGGCGCGGGCCCGGCACTTGCCCGGCCGGGTCGCCCGAAGCGACGACAGCGGGTTCGGAATGCATCAGATCTTCCGTGTCATGACCCTGACGACCCGTCGCGAGGTTCGCCGCACGGGCCCGGCCCGGTCGACCGCTTTCACGGTCAGACCGTCATGATCTCCTTTTCTTTCTCGTCGAGGATGCGGTCGATTTCCGCGACGTGCTTGTCCGTGGTCTTCTGGATGTCGTCCTGCGCACGGCGCTCGTCGTCCTCGGAGATCTCCTTGTCCTTGAGCAGCCGCTTGAACTGGTCGTTCGCCTCGCGGCGCAGGTTGCGCACGGCCACCTTGGCCTGCTCACCTTCCGAGCGCACGACCTTGCCGAGCTCCTTTCGCCGTTCCTCGGACAGCGGCGGCATCGGCACCCGGATCAGTTCTCCGATCACGACCGGATTGAGGCCGAGATCGGATTCGCGAATAGCCTTGTCCACTGCTGATACGAGATTCTTCTCCCAGGGACTCACGCCGATCGTGCGATTGTCGAGGATCGACACGTTCGCCACTTGCGACACGGGCACCGGCTGGCCGTAGTACTCGACCTTCACGTGATCCAGGAGCCCGGTACTCGCACGGCCCGTACGGATCTTGGACAGTGCAGTCTTCAGCGACTCCACCGATTTGTCCATCTTGGATTCGGTCGTCTTGCGGATCTCGTCGATCGCCATGATGCCTCCGTTGCGAAGCGCTCAGACGTGTACGCGGGTGCCCTCGTCGGCACCGGCGATCACGCGTGCAAGCGCACCTTCCTTGAAGATAGAGAACACGACAATGGGTAACCCCTGATCGCGGCAGAGGGCAAAGGCGGTCGCGTCCATGACCTTGAGGTTACGCGCGATCGCCTCGTCGAACCCGATAGTGGTATAACGCGTGGCAGTCGGATCCTTGACCGGATCGGCCGAGTAGACACCGTCCACCTTCGTGGCCTTGAGCACGACCTCGGCTCCCATCTCCGCACCCCGCAGGGCCGCCGCCGTGTCCGTGGTGAAGAACGGATTTCCGGTACCCGCGGCGAAGATGACGACCTTCCCTTCTTCCAGATAGCGAAGCGCCTTCGGACGGATGTAGGGCTCGACCACCTGCTCGATCTTCAGGGCCGACTGAACCCGCGCCTGAACGCCCGCCTGACGAAGCGCATCCTGCAGCGCAAGCGCGTTCATCACCGTGGCCAGCATGCCCATGTAGTCGGCGGTGGCCCGGTCCATTCCCCCGGCGCCCAGTGCCACACCCCGGAAGATGTTGCCGCCCCCGATGACGATCGCCAACTCCGTACCACCGCTGACCACGCCTTTCACCTCGGCCACCATGCGCTCGATAGTGGCCTGGTTGATGCCGTAGCTGTCGTCGCCCATCAGGGCCTCGCCCGACAGCTTGAGCAGCACCCGCCGGTAGCGACGGACGGAGTTGGGTTCGGTGGTCATCGGCAGATCCTGAAGTCGGCGGACCCCCCGGCTCCGCCGGGGGAACGGACGGCGCTGGGTCAGCGGCCGGCCGCGGCCGCCTGCGCAGCGACTTCGGCAGCGAAGTCGTTTTCCTTTTTCTCGATTCCCTCGCCGACGATGAACAGCTCGAAGGCCGAAACACGGGCGTCACGCTGTTTGAGCAGCTTGTCCACCGTGACCTTGTCGTCCTTGACGAAGGGCTGCCCGAGCAGGGTCACCTCCTTCAGATACTTCTGAACCGTACCCTCGACCATCTTGGCCACGATATCGGCCGGCTTGCCCGATTCGGCGGCCTTCTGCTCGGCGATGGACCGCTCGCGTGCGACGTCCTCGGCGGCGAGCGATTCGAAGAGCACGCCGCGGCCGATGAAGCCCGAGGCGCCAGTGATCGTGACCTTCATCGCATCCACTCCTTGCTCCAGCCGAGTCCCGCGACGGTCTCGCCGCGCGGCTTGTACTCGCACCCGACCCAGCCTTGGTAGCCCAGTTCATCCATCAGGGCGAAGAGGTAGGGGTAATTGATCTCGCCCACGTCCGGTTCGTGCCGGCCGGGCACGCCGGCGATCTGTATGTGTTCGATGACGCCCAGCTGCTCCCGCATATGGATCGCGAGGTCACCCTCCATGATCTGGCAGTGATA